>CAJOFW010000122.1 GCA_905234005.1 uncultured Oscillospiraceae bacterium | reverse complement strand
CGGCGCGGTCGCCGGGACGGATATAAAATGCGCCCGGCACCTGATGGGCCGGGCGCTGTGCGGCATACTCGCCGCCGGGTTTTCCTATGCGCTTGCGATGATCGTATTCTGATACTTTTCAAGTTTAATAGAGCTTTCATCCTCTATCTCTCATGAAGGGAGAATATCTTCGTACGATGTCATCAACGATTTTCTTGATAGTACATTTCTTCAATTCTCTTCTTATTATCACGCACCCAATAGATTGCTTTTTTCTCGTCTGAGTCTCTTCCCACAAGATTATCCACTTCTGTTAATAGTAGGTGATTGATTATAACACGTCCATTCTTTTCAAAGCTGACGTGTGGATCTTTTGCGTCAAAATACACATCATCTTTAGTGTCAATTTTGATTTTTATACTACCTTCTTGATGAATCGTTTTCTTTCCCATAATACCTTCCTCCGTGTATTATTTCAGTTGTTAATGTTATTATTGCTGTCAGATGTTGACTGCATCCTGAAAGAAAAAGCATCAGAAAGAACTATGTATTCGCTTCGAAAAGACAGCGTTTCCAAGGTTTTGCGCCCGGTAACGAAACAAAGCTTTTAATTGGAGAACAGTATCAGATACCGCGATAATCCCCCCGTCTAAACGCTGGATGTATGCAGCCGGCAATCGCGACGTCATCCCGGCGTCGGGCACATTGCCGCGCCGCTGTTGATAACTGCGGGAGCACTCTCAGCAATTTGTTGTGCCAGATGCCCGAAGACGCTCATTTCCTGCGGAATTGATGATAAATCAGGCGGTTGAAGACGCAAACGCCTGGCCTGGTTGCCAATCGCTCTTGATTAAACGTCATAAACGAACGTCAAGCAGTCGGTACATCTGTAAGACTTCCTCAGTAAGAACAGCCAAACGATAGTAAATCACCAATTCAGCACGGCTTGAGCCAGTCTCTCCATTAAAATAAAGGATTACGTGAATTGTGACCAAATTTACCAGGCATACCACAAGGGAATCTGCAACATATAGAAGTTTAGGGCTTGTTAAAAATGGGAGCGCGACCGCCGGCGGGTGCGCTCCCATTTTTCAAACAAGCCCTAATATAATATTGCGTTTTCGATATTGCGTTTTAGATCGACTTTCCGCTTACTTCCGTTGTCCGGGCTTTGTAAACGCCGCGGACGCCATCTGCACAAAGGCTGCCGCCACAAGAATCAGCGCGACCGCACGCTGAAAGGTCTTGTTTTGCATCATGACGCGTCACCTCCGTTCTGCGGCTTCTGTCCGCCGCTGCGGGGCTTATTGCCGCGGCGGCGGTAATTCGGGTTATACGGCTTGCGGCTCTTGTGTTCGCCGCCGTCCTGCGGCTTCGGCTGGACGGGCCTGTTCTGGGGCTGGGCCTGCTGCTGGTTCTGTCGCTGGCCGTGGTTTTGATTTTGACTCTGATTGTGGTTCTGATTCTGGTTTTGCGTCTGATTCTGGTTCTGGTTCTGGTTTTTCGGCTTGCCCGGCTTTTTGTTCTTCGGACGCGGCGCGGCGTTCTCGGCGGGCTTGTCGCCGGTCGGACGGGCCTTCCCCTGCTGGGCGTTCGGCTTCTGCGAGCGCTGCTTCTGCTGGCGGGGGCGGCTCTGCCCCCGCTGTGCGGGCTGGCTCTCCCGGCGGGGACGGCTTGAACGGGCGGACTGCTGGCGGCGCAGGCTCTCGATGCGCTCCTCCTCGGTCATGATGAGGCGCTCCGGCATCTCCCACGGATCGTCCGCGGGCGGCTCCGGCTCGACGGGCTTTTTGGGCTTGAGCACGAGGACATGCGGCGGCTCGCTGCCGTCCCGGGGCCTTCCGCCGGGCACGACGGCGACCTCATCCGCTTCGTAGGTGCGGAAGCTGTTCTCCCCCGCCTCGTCCATCCGAACCTTGACCGTCTGCCGCAGGATGTTCACCTGCGTGATGTTGCCGTAGCCGTCCGGCGTCTCGACGAACGCGCCGTTTTTCGGCACGTCCTTGACAAGCTCCTCATACGCCGCCTGCTCATGGCGCAGACAGCACATCAAGCGGCCGCAGCAGCCGGATATCTTGGCCGGGTTCAGACTCATGTTCTGCACCTTGGCCATTTTGGTCGATACCGGCGCGAAATCGTCCATGAATGTGCCGCAGCAGTACGGCCGGCCGCATATGCCGAGACCGCCCAGCATACGGGCCTCATCGCGCACGCCGATCTGCCGCAGCTCGATTCTGGTGCGGAACACACCGGCGAGATCCTTCACAAGCTCGCGGAAATCGACGCGGCCGTCGCTCGTGAAGAAGAATATGATCTTGCCGCTGCCGAAGCTGCACTCGACGTCCACAAGCTTCATATCGAGGCCGTGGGCGGCGATCTTCTGCCGGCCGATGATGTACGCCTCACGTTCACGGCGGCGGTTGTCGTCCTCGACGGCGATATCCTCCCGGGTGGCAATGCGGATCACCGGACGCAGGGGCTTTACGAGGCGGTCGCCGGCTACGAGGTGTTTTGCGCGGACGATCGTACCAAGCTCGAGGCTCTTCGCCGTCTCGACGACGACCCTGTCGCCCTCACGCACGGGCAAGCCCGCCGGGTCGAAGTAGTACGATTTGCCCCGGTTCCGGAATTTGACGCTGACGACCTCCACCGGCTCCGCCGCCTTCTTCGCGGCGGCCCTTCCGACCGGCTCCGATGCCGGTTCGTCCCCGTATGCTTCGTCCCCGTATGCTTCGTCCCCGGGGATTTCCTCATCTGTGATTTCTTCCTCCGGCACGTCGGCTTCCGGGTGATCCTCCGCCGGGTAATCCTCCTCCGGAAGCTCCTCAGCCGGGACGCCGTCTTCTGTCATGCGTTCTTCTGTCATGCGTTGTAATGTCATGTTATTCCTGTTCCTTCAAGGTTTCCGCCGCGAGCACACCGAACACCTGTTTGGGTGATACGTTGTGCCGCAGATAGGTCCGGCCCCGCTCGAGCAGGGCAGTCAGTCTGAATAGCTCCTCCGGACGCAGGCCCGGATTGCTCCGGCGGCCGCAGAGCACGTCGCACAGCGCGTCCAGAAGCTCCGTGAGAAGCCCGTCCGCCTCCTCGCGGCCAAGCTTTGCGCGGAGCATGCAAAACCGCGTGATATCCGGCACGCTGCCCCTCGCGGCAAGGCGCAGATACTCCTCCGCCGCCGGGTTCGACGCCGCCGTCAGGTCGCCGCGCCGCACGCCGTCGGCCCGGACGCAGCGGGAGCGCACCGTCGGCAGCAGCGCGTCCGCCGCCGTCGTCAGAAGCAGAAAGCAGGCGTGCCCGGGCGGATCCTCCAGCGCCTTCAAAAGGGCGTTCTGCGCCGCCGTGCCGAGCCGGTCGGCCTCGCGGATGACGTAGACCTTTCGCGCCGCCTCGTTCGGGGCGACAAAGGCGTCCGCCGCGACGGCGCGAATCTGGTCGACGAGGATGTCCCGGTGGAGCTGTCCCTTCGCGTCGGGCAGGCGTTCGACCGTGATGACGTCGGGATGTGTGCCCGCCAGCACCTTGCGGCAGTCCCGGCAGACGCCGCACGGCGCGTTGTCCGCCTGACAGAGAAGCCCCGCGGCCATGTGCGCCGCCGTCCTCTCGCGTTCGGGATCGTCCGGCCCGACGAGCATATAGGCGTGCGACAGCCGTTTTTCCGCCATAATGCCGCGCCGTCCTTTCTGCGCGTATGCGCCGGTGTCTATATCAATTCAGGTTATTATACCACACTTTGCGCCGCCGATACAACACAATTTCATCGGCGAAAGGGTTATGTCGAAAAAAAATCACGCAATTTATGAAGAAAATTAACAATCTCCATTGCATCACCGCAAACACTGTGCTATAATTAACGAAAACCCGCGCATACGAATGTGAATTGGTCAGTCAATATATAACACTTTTGTGGGAGGCAACCATGAAACGTACAAACATCTCCAATAACGTGATCCGCCGTCTGCCGCGGTATCTCCGCAAGCTGGACGATCTTGCCGAGAAGGGCGAGGAACGCATATCCTCCGGCGAGCTCGGCCGTCAGATGGGGCTGACGCCGTCGCAGATCCGGCAGGACTTCTCCTGCTTCGGCGAGTTCGGCCAGCAGGGGTACGGCTACAACATCCAGTACCTCAGCAAGGAGATTGGCACGATCCTCGGCACAAACCGCAACTACTCCGCGATTCTTGTCGGCCCCGGCCACCTCGGCACGGCGCTTGTGGAGAACTTCAGGTTCATCATCGACGGGTATACGTTCCTCGGCGCCTTCGACGTACGGCCGGAGATGATCGGCGGCACCGTAGGCGGCTACCCGATCTACGACATCGCGACGCTCGGCGATTTCGTCCGCGACCACAAGGTCGACATCGCGATCCTGACCGTCCCCCGTGAGCCGGCGCAGGAGCTGACGGACGTACTGATGGCGGCCGGCATCCGCGCCATCTGGAACTTCACAAACGTCGAGCTTGACGTCGGCGACACGAATACGCTCGTGGAGAACATCCATTTCGCGGACAGCCTCCTCGTGCTCACCTACCGCCTCGCCGAGCAGGACGACGCGAAAAAATGACCCCCTCCCCGACTCCCTCCCCCATACAGCCGGCCGAGACAATCGCCGCCATCGCGACGGGGGCGGTTCTCTCGGCCATCGGAATCGTACGCGTCAGCGGGCCGGACACACTTTCGATCATCGACCGTGTGTTCCGCCCGCTGACGGGTGCTGTTATGTCCGAACGCCCGGATCGGCAGCTCGTCCTCGGACGGCTGACAGGGCCGGACGGCGCCCTGATCGACGTATGTCTCGCCACGGTCTCCCGGGGGCCGGGCAGCTACACGGGCGAGGACACCGCCGAGCTTCAGTGTCACGGCTCTCCCACGGTGCTGCATGAGGCGCTGGAGAGCCTTTTTCGCGCCGGGGCACGACAGGCGTCGGCCGGCGAGTTTACGCGCCGCGCGTTCATAAACGGCCGGATG
>CAJOFW010000121.1 GCA_905234005.1 uncultured Oscillospiraceae bacterium | reverse complement strand
CGGTTTTACAGGGGGCTGCTGTAAACCGTACGACAGGCGGCGGCAGCGCCGCACAGACGTTTTTTGAATACCATCCGATACAAAAGCTTACAAGGAGAATCACCATGAACAGACGAACCCTGTCCATCCTGACCGCCCTCGCCCTGTGCCTGTGCGTCCTCGCGTCCTGCGGCTCCCGCAGGACAGCCGGGACAGACGCCGGGACGGCGACCGATGCCGGGGAAGCCGCAGCCGCCGTCGAGACGGCGGCCGACATGGCGACCGAAGCGCCCGCCGAAACGCCGGCTCCGACCGAAGCTTCCCCGCTCGAGGAGGAGGCCACCGAGACGGACGCCTTCGGCCCGGAGGATTACGTGCTGCCCGCCTCCCCCGCCGACGCGGCGGAGCCGGACGCGGATGAGGACGCGTACGGGGACGACGGCGATGGGGATTATGTCTCCCCCGGGCTGCCCGACGAGCCGGACGCCCAGCCCATTGAGTCCGGGCTTCCGAGCGTGCTGGACGTGGTCACCGGAAACTCCGATCTCAGCGCGCTGGCGGCGCAGTACGAGGGTGCCGGGGAGATACTCGCGGATATTCAGCAGCGGTTTTCCTATCTTGCGGACGACTCGTATACCACGGCGACGTATGAATGTTATGTAAACAATAACATCTTCTCCCTCGTCCTCACCGAGGATCTCCATACGGATTCGGTCTACTACACGCCGTACAACCTCGACCTCGACACGGGCGCATGGCTGGACGGCGCGGGGCTTCTTAAGGCGCTCGGCCTCGACGCGGACGACGTGGCGGCGGCGGAGCTTGCGGCGCTGGAGGCGGCGTTTGACGACGTGTACGCCGACCTCGACGCGGACGCGATGGGCTTCGGCGACTTCCTCTCCGAACAGAGAGCACGCACGATCTCGGAGGAGAATGTCGATTTCGAGCACATGTGGCTCGACGCGGACGGCCGTCTCGTCTTCGCCGGGAAAATCTACTCCATCGCCGGCGCGGACTGCTACGAGCACATTCTGGACACCGGTCTCTCGTTCTGATACACAATGATACACAAAGCAGGACTCCCCGCTGCCGACGCTGTGTCGGCGGCGGGGAGCCGTTTGTATCGGGTTTTGTATCGGGTCATTGTCCGATGCCGAAATAGTAGAGGAAATCGTCCCACATTTGCAGGAGGACGTCGCGGTTTGCCTCGAGGCGGGCGATATACTCGTTGAGGTTTCCGTGCTCCTCTATGGCAACGGGGGAGCTGCCCATGAAAAAGCCGAGACCGACCGCGAGGATGCCCACGACGAGACACACCAGCGCGATCACGGTGACGACACGCCACAGCTTACGCATATGTCACCCTCCTTCCGAGCAGCTCGCCGGCGAGCCAGCGAACGAATCTGACGTACAGCGTGATGAGCCCCACGGCGATCCACACCCCGGCGCAGAGCACCACAAGCCCGACCGCCAGCACGATGGCCGCACAGCCGAAGAGGATGCACGCGTCCGCCATGAACGCGACGCTCCACAGCCCGCCGACGGCGAGCAGATACGCGCCGGTCAGCACCGCAGCGCCGGGCACGAGCGCCGCCGCCGAGATCGTGAGAAACACGACGGCCAGCGGCAGGCCGAGCGCCAGAATGATAAACACAAACAGAACGATTCCGAGGCCAAGGGGCATCGTCCGCTCATAACGAACCTGTTTGGCGCCGCGGGCATGGCGTTCGGCCGCCTCACGGCGTTCCCGTCGGGTGAGCGGCGGCGTGTCGCTCTCCGGCTCCGGCTCGGCCAGTGCGACCGCGGGGGCCGCCGCGCCGGACGCGGGCGCACCGGACGCGGGCGTACCGGACGCGGGCGTATACGCCGGGATGACGGGCGCGGGCGCCGGTCTCTTCTCCTCGCCCGGGAGCGTGGGCAGGACGTATTCCGGCAGGCCGTCCCACAGGGGCATGCGCACGTTATCGGACGCCGGTACGGCCGGAACGACGACGGACGGCGGCTCCTCCGGTACGGTCGCCGGCTGCGGCTCCGGCTCCGGCTCAACCTCCGGGATCACGGTTTCGATGGGCGGAAGTCCGGTCAGCACGCCCGGCTTATAGCCGTGCGTCAGCGCCACCGCCGCCCGTGTGGGCGAGCCGAGGGATTCCGCCAGCGCCGCCTCCCCATCCTCGCCGGCGGCGTCGAACAGGGCGGCGTAGTGCTGCACGGCGGTCTGCCTGTCCTCCTCGGTCATGACGCCGAGGAGCCGCTGCAGCTCCGCCAGATATCGCTGTCTATTCAAAGGCTGTACCTCCATGCCGAACCCACCGCGTCAACCGGCGCGGCGCATAAACGGCCTTCGTGTCGAATTCCATCACATTATATAGCAAATCCCCCGCACGGGTCAACCCCAAAGAATCGCAGGCCGCGCCGCGCCCGGCGCGGCGCGGCGCGGCCACTCTCTGTGCCGTTCATTCCAATCTCTGCTCCGTTTATTCCGCCGTGATATACCGTTCCTCCGCATCCTGCTGTGCGCGGCGCAGTATATCGGCCGCCACGCCGAGGTCAAATCGACTCATGGCTTCCAGGGCATCCGTTACGGCATTGAACAGTCCGGCGTAAAGCTTCTCATAATCAGGCACTGTGATCACCTCCCTGTGAGAACATAACCCTATGATAGTAAAAATATTTACTAAAGTCAATAGTAAACATCTTTACTGGTATACACTGTCGGCGCAATACAGTTTTGGGGGGTGTGCGCCGTGTCCGATTACAGAGCCGTTCTGCGTGCGCTGCGGGAGGACAACGACCTCACGCAGGCACAGATTGCCGGACTGCTCGGCACATCCCAGACGATGTACGCCCGCTATGAGCGCGGCGCGAACGAGCTCCCGCTGCGGCACCTTGTGACGCTGTGCCGGTTCTACAACGTCTCCGCCGACCGCATCCTCGGCACCGCGCCCGATCCGCGCCGCGCCGTCGGACGGGCACGCGGATCAAACGGATAATGGCATATTCCATAAAATAGAAGGCTCCATAAAACAATTACAACGTAAAAAACCATCACGGGCGCACCGTTTCGGCGGTGCGCCCGTGATGGCCTGCGGGGTGATATTATGCTGCGCGGCGGCAGCCCGGTATCCGCGTCCGTGTGACGCCGGATTACTTCGCGTACTCGACGGCCTTGGTCTCGCGGATGACGTGAACCTTGATCTGACCGGGGTAGGTCAGCTCCTCCTCGATCTTCTTCGCGATGTCCCGCGCAAGCAGCGTCATCTGATCCTCGCTGACCTGATCGGGCTTGACCATGACGCGGATCTCGCGGCCGGCCTGGATGGCGTAGCAGGAGTCGATGCCCGGGAAGGACATGGATACCTCCTCCAGCTTCTGGAGGCGCTTGACGTAGTTTTCGATGTTCTCGCGGCGCGCCCCGGGGCGGCCGGCGGAGATGGCGTCCGCCGCCTGCACGATGCAGGCCACGACCGTCTGCGGCTCCACGTCGTTGTGGTGCGCGGCGATGGCGTGGATGACGGTCTCGGATTCCTTGTACTTCTTCGCGATGTCCACGCCGATGGCGACGTGGCTGCCCTCGACCTCGTGGTCGATGCTCTTGCCGATGTCGTGCAGAAGGCCGGCGCGCTTTGCGGCGTTGACGTCCGCGCCCAGCTCCGCCGCGATCAGGCCGGCGATGTGGGCGACCTCGATGGAGTGGTTCAGGACGTTCTGGCCGTAGCTCGTGCGGTACTTCTGGCGGCCCAGGAGCTTCACAAGCTCCGGGTGCAGACCGTGCACGCCGGTCTCGTACATGGCGCGTTCGCCCTCGGCCTTGATGGTTGCGTTGACCTCCTTCTGGGCCTTCGCGACCATCTCCTCGATGCGGGCGGGGTGGATGCGGCCGTCGGAGATGAGCTTTTCGAGCGCGATGCGGGCCACCTCGCGGCGGACGGGATCGAAGCTTGAGATCGTAATTGCCTCCGGCGTGTCGTCGATGATGAGATCAACGCCGGTAAGCGTCTCGATGCTGCGGATGTTGCGTCCCTCGCGGCCGATGATGCGGCCCTTCATCTCGTCGTTCGGCAGGCTGACGACGGAGACGGTCACCTCGCTCGCGTGGTCGGCGGCGCAGCGCTGGATCGCGAGCGTGATGATCTCGCGGGCGCGCTCGTCCGCCTCCTCCTTGAACTCGGCCTCGATCTCACGCAGACGCACGGCCTGCTCGTGGGTCACCTCGCTGGCCAGCGATTCGATCAGCATGGACTTGGCCTCCTCGGCGGTGTAGCCGGAGATGCGCTCGAGCACCTCCATCTCCGCGTCCTTGAGGCGGCGGACCTCCTCCTGCTGGGCCTCGACCTCGGCGAGCTTGTTCGTAAGAAGCTCGTTCTTGCGGTCGATCGCGTCGGTTTTTTTGTCGAGGTGCTCCTCCTTCTGCTGAAGGCGGTGCTCCTGCTTGGAGAGCTCGGCACGTCTCTCCCGGACCTCCCGCTCGTATTCCGAGCGGTTTTTGTGTATCTCTTCCTTTGCCTCTACGAGGGCTTCGCGTTTCTTGCTCTCCGCGGACTTGATCGCCTCGTTGAGGATGCGTGTCGCCTCGTCCTCAGCCGAGCCGATCTCACGCTCACCGACACGTTTGCGGTACATGATGCCGATCGGTACGCCGACGGCCAGCGCCACGAGAACAAGCAGAATTGTGAGCCATATGGGCATTGTAAGTATACACACCTCCCATCCTGTAGAATGTAAAATGAATGTCTGTAGAACGCGGCGGCTGACCGCGCCCGAAAGATCATGTCTGCGGCAGAGGCGGCGCCTGTCTGCGGCCCCGCTGCTGCGGCAATCCATCTAATTGTAATCTCTTATACACTTTTATGTCAAGCATTAATTCGCGTATTCGGGATGTTTTTTGCCGGAATCGGCGCTCTCAGGCCCGTTTTCCTGACATAATCGCCAAATCGAGTCCGTCTGACGGATATTTCTTCTGGTTGACAATCCGGGTTTGAGCCTTTATAATA
>CAJOFW010000120.1 GCA_905234005.1 uncultured Oscillospiraceae bacterium | reverse complement strand
GCCAGCTCGCGCTGATGCTGTACCGCCTCGCCGGCAAGCCCGACGTGACCGGGATTGCCAATCCGTTCAAGGACGTGAAGAAGTCCGCCCCGTACTACAAGGCCGTGCTCTGGGCCTCCGACGAGGGGATCGTCAAGGGCACCGCCGGCGGCAATTTCAATCCGAACGGGGTTGTGACACGCGGACAGATCGTCCTGATGCTGTACCGCTTTGCGGGCAAGCCCGCCGTGTCCGGCGGCGACAACCCGTTCACGGACGTGTCGGCCTCGGATTCGTATTACAAGGCCGTCCTCTGGGCGTATCAGAACAACATCACAAAGGGCACGGGCGCGACCGCGTTCTCCCCGTCGAACAACTGCGCCCGGTACCAGCTCGTCCTGTTCCTGTACAGATACAGCAATCTGTAATCATCCCGCAATCAATCTATAATCATCCCAGCCGTCCATGACCCCCTAACCACCTCCCAGCGCGAAGGGACCGTTGCAAAACTTTCATTTTGCAACGGTCCCTTTGTCGGTATTACGGGTATTGTGGTGATTGTGCGTACTGCGGGTATCGCGCCGGTATTACATGCTCCTTTCAAGTCTCTCGCGGACGGCGGCGATGAAGGTCTCGGTGTCGACGCCGGCGGGAACGCCGGTGAGGGCGGCCATATCGCCGGTCACGACGCCGTCGCCGATGGCGTCGAGGCTGGCCTTCTCGAGCCTGTCGGCAAACGCCGTGAGCTCGGCGATGCCGTCCAGCTCGCCGCGTTTCCGGAGCGCCCCCGTCCAGGCGAACAGCGTCGCCATCGGGTTCGTGGAGGTTCTCTCGCCCTTCTGCCGGCGGTACCAGTGGCGCGTGACGGTGCCGTGGGCGGCCTCGTACTCGAAGCAGCCGGACGGGGAGATCAGCACGCTCGTCATCAGCGCCAGCGCGCCGAACGCCGCGCCGATCATATCGCTCATCACGTCGCCGTCGTAGTTCTTGAGCGCCCAGACGAAGCCGCCCTTCGACCGCATGCAGCGGGCGACGGCGTCGTCGATCAGCGTGTAGAGATAGCGGATGCCCGCCGCCTCGAACGCGGCCTTATACTCCGCGTCGTAGACCGCCTGAAAGATATCGCGGAAGCGGCCGTCGTAGACCGTGGAGATCGTGTCCTTGCACGAGAACCACAGATCCTGCTTCTTGTCGAGCGCGCAGGAGAAGCAGCTCCGGGCGAAGGATTCGATGCTCCTGTCGGTGTTGTACATCGCGAGGGCGACGCCGGGGCCGGTGAACGAATAGACGGTCTTCGCCTGTCCGCCGGCGGAGAGCACCGCGTCGCCCGGCTCCTCCACCCGCAGCTCCACGTCCTTGTAGAGGTCGGCGTTCGAGTGGCGGGCGATCGTGATCGGGGCCTCCCACGTCGGGACGAGCGGCTTTGTGCCGGGGAGCATGATCGGGGCGCGGAACGTCGTACCGTCCACGGCGGAGCGGATCGTGCCGTTCGGGCTCTTGTACATACGGGAGAGGTGATACTCCTCCATGCGTTTGGCGTTCGGCGTGATCGTGGCGCACTTGACGCCGACGCCGACGCGGCGCAGCGCCTCCGCCGCCTCGAGCGTGACCGCGTCGTCGGTTCTCTCGCGGTTTTCGAGGCCGAGGTCGTAGTATTCGGTTTTGAGATCGACGAACGGGTTCAAAAGCTCGTCCTTGATCATTTTCCAGATGACGCGTGTCATCTCGTCGCCGTCCATCTCGACGACGGGGTTTAGCATTTTGATTTTGTCCATGGTTTTCTGTCCTCTGTGTATTTGTCGGAAACCGCGTTTTCGGAACGCATACAAGGTTCCTTTTTGGATGCCTTCTCTTTGAGGAAAAGGTTCAAAGCGTACCGTAGCGGTACAGGAAGGTCACGAGCTGGGAGCGGGTGCAGTTTTTGTCCGGGGTGAACGTCGTCGCGCTCGTGCCGTTCGTGACGCCGACGCTGACGGCCCAGAGCACGGCCCTGTAATACGAATCCGACGCCTTCACGTCTTTGAACGGATTGTCGACGCCGGACACGGCGGGCTTGCCCGCCATGCGGTAGAGCATCAGAACGATCTGCCCGCGTGTGACGCTGCCGGACGGGTCGAACGTCGTGCCGCTCCGGCCCTTGATGACGCCCTGATCGTACGCCCAGAGCACGGCGCCGTAGTACGGGGCGGACGCCTTCACGTCGGTGAACGGGCACGCAAGCCCGGTCACGTCCGGCCTGCCCGCCATGCGGTAGAGCATCAGCGCGAACTGGCCGCGAGTACAGTCGGCGGACGGGGAGAACGTCGTCGCCGACGTGCCCTTCACGATGCCGCTGTTGTACGCCCAGGCGACGTATTTGAAGGTGCCCGATCCGGTGGACACGTCCGTGAACGGGTTGTAGGTGACGGTCTTCGACGAGCTGTACGCGCCCCACGCGCCGCCGTCGTCGTCATACGCCCGGACGCGGTAGCTCGCCGTGCCGACGAGCGGGGACGCGTCGGTATACTCCGTGCCGGCGACGGTCGCGAGCGTCACCCACTCGCCGCCGCTCTCCCGGCGGCAGACGGCGTACCGCTCCGCGCCGGTGACCGCGCTCCACGTCAGCGGGAGCCTGCCGCCGACGACCGCCGCGTCGCGTCGAACGGCTCGATGTATTCGCCGAGAAACGCCAGAATCTCCTCGTTCGCGGCCTTGTGGCCCCAGTACGCCGACACGTAGACGAAGCTGTCGTCCGCCGTCCAGCCGCTGCGCCATGCGGCGATGGCGGCGTTGTAGGCGCTCTCGCCGGCAAGCTCCGTGCTGCCCTCGTAGTACGTCACGGTATCGTAATGCGCGGCGCTCTCGAACACCGTGGTGAAGCGGAGCGTCGTGCCGGACAGGGTGTAGACGCCGATGTATTCGCTGGCATTGCCCGCGCCCATGCGGATCGTATAGGTCATCTCGACGCGGCATTTCCCGCCGGCGTCGCTGCGGTACGCCTGATAGGTGTTGCCGAGTATGGTGAGGTCGGGCGCGGTCAGCCGGATGAGCTGGCCGTCCCGGAACGTGTACGCGCTGTAAAGCTGCGAGAACAGGCCGGTGCCGATCGCGTAGCCGATCAGAAGCTCGGGCACGCCGTTTAAGTCGATATCGAGAAGCTGGCCGTAGCAGGCGTAAGCGTCCGTATCGCTGCGGAGCGCCACGGCGTAGGCGCTGCGCCAGTCGGGGTAGTCGCCGTCCGTCACGGGGTCGGCGGCGTCCGACAGGGCGGCTTCGCCGTCCGATTCGGCGGCGGCGACGTCCTCGATATCGCCGGCGACGTCCACAAGCTCCCCGCTCGCGAACGCCGCGCCGGGCGCGAGGGCGAGACACAGCGCGAGGGCGAGAAGCAGGGACAGGATTCTTTTTGTGTTCATTTGCACGTCGTTCCCGTTCATTGCTCCTTCGCGTGGTCGCGGTACCAGTTCATCAGGCAGCCGGACAGCAGGATCTCCCGCTCCTTGCCGGAGAGCGCGCCGAGGCCGAGCGTCACGGGCGTGCCGTCGATCGTGCCCTCGACCGTCTCCGCCCCGGATTCGAGCGCGGCGCGGATGCCGGGCACACGCAGCACCGCGCCCGGCTCCCAGGTGAAGGACGCGTCGCAGGTGAAGGGAAGAATGCCCCAGTTGATGAGGTTCGAGCGATAGCGCTTCGTCGCGTACTCGACCGCCACGTTCGCGCCGCCGCCGAGCACGCGCTGGCACGACGCCGCCTGTTCGCGGGCGGAGCCGTCGCCGGGCTTCACGGCGTAGATCGCGCTGGCCTTCCCCTCCGCCATCAGCGCCCTGCAGCGGCCGACGTACTCCGGTACGCGGCGGGAAAGCGCGAATTCCGCCAGCTTCAGGGGGTTCGAGCGGTAGCTCGACGTCTCGCCCGAGGGGATCAGCTCGTCCGTCGTCGTCACGGGGTCGTGGATGACCGCCGTGAACGTGACCTCGAGGTCGTCGGGCATGGCGGGGATATCGGGCCACGGGCGGATGTTCGGGCCGTAGCGGAGCGCCTCGTCCTCGATGGGCCTGCCGAAGCCGTGGTACACGCGTTTTTCATACGGGGTCGGGTCGTAGTCGTCGTAAGGGGCGGGCATATCGTAGCCGATCTCGGTCGCGGGGGTGATGACGCCGCCGTGCGCCGCCGTCGCGGCGATGGAGCGGGCGTCCATCAGGATGACCTCGGCGGACTGGCCGTCGCCCGGCCGCGAGCCCTCCCGGTTCGGGAAGTTCCGCGTCGAATGGCGCAGGCTGACGGAGTCGTTCGCGGGCACGTCCCCGGCGCCGAAGCACGGGCCGCAGAAGCACGGCTTCAGCACCGCGCCGGCCTCCAGCAGCGTCCCGATCGCCCCGGCCTTCATCGCGGCGAGATTCACCGGCATGCTGGACGGGTAGACGGACAGCTCGAAGTAGCCGCTGCCGACGCTCCTGTCCTTCAGGATCGCCGCCGCCTCGAGGATATTCTGCAGCGTGCCGCCCGCGCAGCCGGCGATGACGCCCTGCCCCGCCGTCCGTCCGGCAAGCTCCGACACGGGCACCGCCTTCGACGGGTGATACGGCATCGCCGCCATCGGCACGAGCGCGGACAGGTCAAGCTCGATCATGCCGTCGTACAGCGCCCCGTCCTCCGGCTCGAGACGCTTATAGTCGCCGATGCGGCCGCGCAGGGCAAGCCAGCTCTCGGTCTTCTCGTCGGTCTGCCACAGGCTCGACAGACACGCGGTCTCGGTCGTCATCACGTCCACGCCGATGCGCCAGTCCATCGACAGCTTCCCGACGCCCGGGCCGGCGAACTCGAGCACGGCGTTTTTCACAAAGCCCGAGTCGAACACCGCGCCGCACAGCGCGATCGCCGCGTCGTGCGGGCCGACGCCCTGCCGGGGCGCGCCGGTCACGTAGACGAGCACCGTCCGCGGGGCGGGCAGCTCGTAGGGGTCGCCGAGGAGCTGCTTTACGATCTCCGGGCCGCCCTCGCCGAAGCCCATCGTGCCCAGAGCGCCGTAGCGGGTGTGGCTGTCCGAGCCGATGATCATTTTGCCGCACCCGGCCAGCACCTCGCGGGCGTACTGGTGGATGACGGCGAGATTGGCCGGGACGTACTCGCCGCCGAACCGCCGGGCGGCGGACAGGCCGAATACGTGGTCGTCGGCGTTGATCGTGCCGCCGACGGCGCAGAGGCTGTTGTGGCAGTTCGTGAGGACGTAGGGCACCGGGAACCGCCGTATGCCCGAGGCCATCGCCGTCTGGATGACGCCGACGTAGGTGATATCGTGGCTGATGAGCGCGTCAAAGCGGATTTTCTCACCGCCGTGCGCCGCGAGGATCTTCGCGGACATGGTCTTTTCCCGCGCCGCCTCCGGCGTCGGCTCCGCCGGCGCGCCGCCGCGCCACATGATCCGGTTGTCGTGCAGTTTTATCATGGGATATGTACTCTCCGTTGTGATAATCATAAGCTTCCAATATAATTATACAACCTCGCCGCTGGCCCGTAAACAACTTTTTTTGATATTTTCATTGTGCATTTCCTGCAAATTCGCCGGTCGGCTCCGCGTGCTTTGGTCCAAATCACACGAAATTTGCATTTTCCGCTTTTTCAACTTGCAAATCGGTCATAAAGGTTTATAATGGTACGCATCACCATCCATAATCAGGAGCGCCATGCCATGTCTGAAAATCTGAACTACATCAGCAAATATATGCCCATCCTCTGCGCCGACGCGGCGGAGAGGTACTCCCTGCCCGCGAACGCGTTCAACGGCAACATCCACCGCGGCCTGCGCAACTACGACGGCACCGGCGTGCTCGTCGGCGCGACGCGGATCGGCAGCGTGCGCGGCTACTACATGGAGGACGGCGACCGCGTACCGATGAACGGCCAGCTCCTCTTCCGGGGCATCCGCGTGAGCGATCTTGTCGAGAACCACTGGCAGACGGGCACGTTCGGCTACGAGGAGGTCGCGTATCTGCTGCTGCTCGGCAAGCTGCCGAACCGCCGCGAGATGGAGGTCTTCACGCAGATGATGGACGAGGCCCGTTCGCTTCCGCCCAACTTCTTCGACGACATGATCTTCAAAAACCCCAGCCCGAACGTCATGAACGGTCTGGCCCGTTCGGTGCTCGCGCTGTACTCGTATGACGAGAACCCGGACGACCGCTCGGTCGAGAACCTCATGAGCCAGTCGGTGAGCCTGATCGCCCGCCTGCCCGTGATCGTCGCGCTGACGTATCAGGTCAAGCGCCACGTCTACGACCGGAAGAGCCTGTACATCCACCGCCCGAAGGACGGTCTGTCGCTGGCCGAGAACTTCCTGCGCATGATCCGCAAGGACAAGAGCTACACGCCCGAGGAGGCGAAGCTTCTCGATCTCATGCTCATCCTGCACGCAGAGCACGGCGCCGGCAACAACTCCGCGTTCGTATGCCGGGCGATGTCCAGCTCCGGCACCGACACTTACTCGGCCATCGCCGGGGCGATCGGCTCGCTCAAGGGCCCGCTCCACGGCGGCGCGAACGCGAAGGTGCTCGAGATGATGCGCTGGCTCAACGAGAACGTAGCGGACAGGGAGAGCGACGACGACGTCCGCGAGGCTCTGCAGAAGCTTCTGTCCGGCGAGGGCGGCGACGGCTCCGGCAAGATCTACGGCCTCGGCCACGCGGTCTACACGCTGTCCGATCCCCGCGCCGTGGCGATCAAGGCCCACGCCCGCAGCATGGCGGAGGCCACGGGACGGCAGGAGGAGTTCGACTTCATGGAGCGCATCGAGCGCGTCGGTCTCGAGCTTCTGACCGGGCGGCGCACCGACGGCTTCCCGATGTGCGCGAACGTCGACTTCTACTCCGGCTTCGTGTACAGCATGCTCCGCATCCCGCCCGAGCTTTACACGCCGCTCTTCGCGACGGCCCGCATCGCCGGCTGGTGCGCCCACCGCATGGAGGAATCCCTGACCGGCGGCCGCATCATGCGCCCCGCCTACCGCGCCGTCATGACCCGCAGCGACTACGTCCCCATCGACGAAAGACCGTGATACACGCCGCCGGGCGCGGCTTCCGAGGTCAGTCGCGGCACGGTTCAGGCGTTTCGCCTTTGATTTTTCTTGCTAAACCCTTCGGCCCGTGGTACAATGTACTACAAAAGAATAAAAGGAGCGAGTGAGATGTCCTTTTCCATCCGGTTGACCGATGAAGAACGCGCTTTGGCGGAAAGCTATGCCCGGCTCCATTCCTATTCTCTGTCCGAGGCTTTCAAACGGGCGCTGTTTGAAAAAATCGAGGATGAGTATGACGTGGCCCTCGGGCAGGACGCCTACGACGAGTATCTGTCCTCCGGCAGGCAGAGCCGCCCCATCGACAAGCTGTGGGAGGAATGCGGCCTGTGAGCTATTCCGTCGAAACGACCCCGCGCTTTGACCGAGAGTTCAAAAAGCTGGATCGCTTCACGCAGAGGATGCTCAAGGCGTGGATCGAGAAGCATCTCGTCGGCTGCGAAGACCCCCGCGCCGGCGGAAAGCCGCTGACCGCCAATCGGAAGGGCCAGTGGCGCTATCGCATCGGCGATTACGAGGACGACAGGCTCATCGTCGTCGCCCTGAGCGTCGGCCACAGAAGCATCGTGTACAAAAGCTGACCTCGGGAGCGCGACCGGCACCACCGCAAACAGAAACAGTGTCATGTGCGCCGGAAACCGGCCTTGCCTCATGGGAACGCCTCCTTTGGTATGCCCCTTGCATTCGGAACGGCGGCTGTGTATAATGGTTGCATCCAGCGGTTCCCTTATTCAACAGAAAGGAAGGATTTCCATGACCCTGCAACAGGAAGCGCTGTACGCCGTACAGCTTCTGCCCGAGGAAAAACTGCCGGCTCTGATCGCGTTTGCCCGATTCCTCACCCAGCCCGATTCCTTCCCGGACGCAGCAGTTCCCGGCGTGGACGCCCTCACGCGAAAGCGTCGTTCGGTGGCGGGGGTTCTGCGCGGCAAGGTGCAAATGTCCGAGGATTTCAATGAAACACCGGATGTTTTTAAGGAGTATCTATGATGTACCTGTTGGATACCTGCGCCTTTATCTGGTATCTTGAGGGAAACAATAAACTGTCCCCCACGGCAGCGGCTGTTCTGGACACATGCCCGGACATTTTTTTGAGTCTCACGACCCTGTGGGAAATCGCGATCAAAAAAACGATCAGGAAGCTGGACCTCTCCATGACAACGGCAGAGCTTTTGGCGATCTGCGACCGTGCCGGAATCCGTACAATTCCCATCAGCGCGGAATACTTTGACGTGATACAGGAGCTCCCCCTCATTCACGGCGATCCCTTTGACAGGCTGATCATCGCAACAGCAATGCGGGAAAAGCTGGCGATATTGACAGACGATGAGAAGATCATCCGCTATCCCAATATCAAAGTTGTCTGGTAAAGAGGACGACAGGCTCATCGTCGTCGCCCTGAGCGTCGGCCACAGAAGCATCGTGTACAAAAGCTGACCTCGGGAGCGCGACCGGCACCACCGCAAACAG
>CAJOFW010000119.1:5792-9079 GCA_905234005.1 uncultured Oscillospiraceae bacterium | reverse complement strand
TCGCTTTCGTTCGCGGCCCGTTCTCTCGAGCGCTTGACTAATATACCACCCCGATCACCGTTTGTCAACACCTTTTTTCGAATTTTTTGAAGTTTTTTTCATAGACCCGCAAACCCTTGGGAATACTACCATTATGTTGGATTTCAAGCGTTTTGGGACACAAGATGTAGGTGTACATCCCACATCCGACCCGGTGTATGACTGCCCGATTTCACCGAATGCCACAAAATTAATTTTCGCCGGCTGCGACGATTTCGTCGTCCGCGACGTGCGCGCCGGCGGCACGGGCGCGGCGGTAACGGTGTGCTGGCTCGACGGCACGGTCTCCGGCGCGGACGCGGCGGAGCAGCTTTTGAAGCCGCTGACGGACATGGCCCGGTTCGGCGGCGCGGACACGCAGGCTTCGGTACAGGCCCGGCTCGACGGCGGCGCGGTGTACGGCAGCGATCTTAAGCGCGTTTACACGACGGACGAGCTTGTCTTCGCCGTCGCCTACGGCTGCTGCGCGGTCGTGATGGACGGCGCGGCGTACGTCTGCCAGCTCAAGACCGACCGCACGCGTTCGGTATCCGAGCCGACGGTGGAGAAGTCGGTGAAGGGCAGCCGTGACAGCTTCGTGGAGACGCTGCGGGTGAACACGGCGCTGGTACGCGCCCGTCTGCGCACGCCGGGACTCAAGCTCACGCAGACGACGGTGGGCCGCCGCAGCCGCACCGACGCGGCGGTGCTCTGGCTCGACGGCGTGGCCGACCCGGCGCTGCCGAGGGCGGCGCTGCGGCGGCTGCGGGACGTGGACATCGACGGCCTCGTCCTGCCCGACGTCCTCGACGACGCCCTGTGCGACAGGCCCGGCTCGCCGTTTCCGCAGGTCATCCACACGGAGCGGCCCGACCGGCTCGCGGCGGCGCTGCTCGACGGCCGCGTCGGCGTTTTGGCGGACGGGATGCCTGTGGCGTTCGTCGTCCCGGCGGACATGCCGGCGTTTCTGACGTCGGGCGAGGACGGGGCGCGGCACTTCATCGCGGCGTCGTTTGTGCGGGCGCTGCGGTGGGCGGCGCTGTTCATCACGCTGGTGCTGCCGGCGCTGTACGTGTCGGTTTCGATGTACCACGCCGAGATGATCCCGACGGAGCTGCTGTTATCGGTCATCGGCTCGAAGCAGTCGGTGCCGTTGGAGATCCTCGGGATGCTGCTGGCGTTTGAGCTTTTGCAGGAGGCGGGGCTGCGGCTGCCCGACCCGGTGGGGCAGACGGCCAGCATCATCGGGGCGCTGATCGTGGGCCAGTCGGCGGTGGAGGCGAGGGTGGTCAGCCCGATCGCGGTGATCGTCGTCGCGGTCGCGGGCATAGCGGGCTACACGATGCCGAGCCAGGACATGAGCGCGGCGCTGCGGCTGTGCCGGTTCGGTCTCGCGGCGGCGGCGGCGCTGTCGGGGCTTTTCGGGGTCGTCGTGGGGCTGGCGCTGATTTTATGGCACCTGTGCTCGCTCGAGAGCTTCGGCCACGCGTACATCCCGGTGCGGGACGGACGCAGAAGCTCCGGCGCCCCGAAGGCGGTGCTGCGCCGCCCGCCCCGGGACGAGACGCTGCGGGACGAGACGCTCTCCGGCGGCAACCTGCGGAGGCGGGCGTGATGCGGCGGGGCGGGACACTATTATATATAATGTCCGTCGTCGTGATGCTGGCGATCCTGCCCCTGCTGCGGGGGCACATTCTCGCGAGCCGGCACGACATGGAGCGGCTGCGGCCGGTGCAGACGCTCGGCGTCGACCGGCAGGGCGGCGGCGTGACCGTCAGCGTATCGACCGGCTCGTCGCCGGACGAGCAGACGCCGATCGTCATGCGTGCCGACGCCGCCGGGGTGGAGGAGGCGATCACGCGGCTGCAGGACTACACGCCCGAGGACGAGCTTTTCTACGCCCACGTCAAGTATATCCTGCTCGGCGAGACCCTGTCGTATGAGGGCGTGACGCCGCTGCTGCGGTGGGTGGAGCGAAGCCCGGCGATGCGGATGGACACGGCGCTTTTCATCGTGAAGGGCCGGGCGGACGACGCGGTGACCGGCTCGTCGGACGGGGAGAGCGACGTCACCGGGCGGCTGTCGTCGCTGGTGCGGGAGGAGCTTTCACGCGGGGAGCGCATCTACACGCTGCGGGAGGTCGCGTCGTCGCTGGCGGAGAGGGGCTTCGCCCTCTGTCTCGCCGTGCGGGCGGCGGACGCGGACGGCGTCGACTACACCGGGGGCGGGGACGGCGCGGCGGCCATCGTCCCGGACGGGTACGCGGTGATCGCGGACGGGGCGCTGACGGCGTTTCTGACGGCGGACGAATCCCTCGGCGCGGCGCTCGTAAACGGCGACGTGACGGGCCGCCACGCCGCGTCGGACGGCTGCGCGTTCGAGCTTCTGGAGAGCGACGTCGAAGCAGGCGCCGTGTACGACGGCGACGGCGCGCTCGCGGCGATCGTACTGCGCGGCGAGGTGCGGGCGGGCATATTGGCGCGAAACGACGAGGCCGACAACGACACCGCCCTCGGCCATATCCTCGCGGCATTGGCGGCGGATCGCGTCGCGAAGGCCGCGGCGCGGGCGCAGGCTATCGCACCCGGCTTTGCCGGGTTTGGTCGGCGCGAGAGGCTCGCCCAGGCTCGCCTGAAGGTATTTTTGCCGAAAAGCGCGGTTTCCGGCAAAAATGATTTGGAAGCAAAGCAGCTTCGGGCGCAAACTCTGTGAATCGGCGGGGTATCTGAACAGTTACGTTCGTAGTTGGAAGTTGGAAGTTGGAAGAATGACGCTGGAGGGATGGAATGGACGGCGACAGGACTGTATCGAGGAGGCAGTTTTCCGCGGCGGGGTTCGCGGCGCTGCTGTCGCCGCTTTTGCGGCTGCTGCCGGGGGCGGCGGTGCGGCAGGCGGGGCGGGGAGCTGCCTTCAGCGTGCTGTTTGCCGTGCCGGCGCTGGTGCTGCTCGCGGCGGTCATGGGCTCGCTGCGGCGGCGGATGCGTCCCGGCGAGAGCATGGCGGGGCTGATGCTGCGGGCATACGGGCCGGTATTGGGGCGGATTGTTCTGTTCCTGTACGCGGCGTGGCTGCTGTTTTACGCGGGATACGTGCTCCGCAGCGGCGCGGAGCGGCTCGCGGCGGCGGTATACCGGCAGAGCGGCCCGGATCCGTTTCTTTTCGTGATGGCCGCGCTGTGTCTCATCGTGTCGCTCGGGCCGATGCGGGCGGCGTTTCGGACGGCGGTCATCCTGCGAACCGTCTTATTGACGGCGCTTGTGCTCGCGGCG
>CAJOFW010000119.1:5090-5782 GCA_905234005.1 uncultured Oscillospiraceae bacterium | reverse complement strand
CGTGCTCCCGCCGTCATGGGACGACTGGCCGGGCATTGTGCGCGGGGCCGCGCCGGCGGCGTCGGCGGGAGGCGTGGCGGCGCTGCTGTCGTTTCTGAACGGGTACACGCGGCCGCCGGACAGGCCCGGCGTGTGGCTGCTGCCGGGGATGGGGCTGTACTGCGTCACGGCGGCGGGGCTGTGCTTCGCGGTGACGGGCACGTTCGGCGCGGCGCTGACGGCGGAGCTGCGCTATCCGTTCTTCACGATGATGCGGGACGTCAGCGTGTTCACGCTGGCGCAGAGGGTGGAGGCGGTCGCGGTGGCGCTGTGGGTGCTGGCGGATTTTGTGCTCTGCGTGCTGCTCTGGCGCTGCGCGCACGAGGCGGTGCGGACGGCGCTCCGCCTGCCGGAGCCGGACGGCCTGCCCGCGAGCGACCTGCGCGGCGGGCGGTGGCTGTATTTCGTCGAGGCGGCGGTCATCTGCGCCGCGGGCAAATGCATCGCCCCGACCGGCGAGGCGCTGCTGGCGTGGGGGGAGGTCTATGTGCCCGCGATCATGGACGCGTTCACGTTCGGCGGCTTCGGGGCGCTGTGGCTCGCGGTGAGAGTTAATACTTTTTCTTGAAAGAAAAAGTATCAAAAAGAACTTTGTATTCGCCTCAAAACGGCAGCATTTCCAAGGTTTTGCGCCCGGTAACGAAACAAAGCTT
>CAJOFW010000119.1:0-5051 GCA_905234005.1 uncultured Oscillospiraceae bacterium | reverse complement strand
GGTTACGGATATAAAAATTCCCGGCGGATCGCTGTTCCGCCGGGAATTTTTATTCGGTTTTTGCCTCGATCGCGGGCTGCGGGATTTCTTCTTCGCGGGCCGATTCCTTTTCCCGCATATCGTAGTTTACGTCCTCGTCTATGAAGCGCAGCATGATATCCGCGTATGTCGGGTCGAACTGCGTGCCCCGGCCCTTTTCCATCTCCGCCCGCACGACGGCCTGGGGCAGGGGGTCGCGGTAGCTGCGGCGGGAGGTCATCGCGTCGTAGGCGTCCGCCACCGCGATGATCCGGGCGATGTCGGGGATGTCGCCGCCGGCGAGGCCCTCCGGATAGCCCCTGCCGTCCGGGCGCTCGTGGTGGTAGCGGGCGCCGACGCTCAGCGTGGGGGAGAGCCGGATGGAGGACAGTATCTGGCTGCCGTAGACCGGGTGGAGTCTGATCTCGGCAAATTCCTCGTCGGTCAGTTTGCCGTTTTTGTTGATGATCGCGTCGGATATGCCGATCTTGCCCACGTCGTGCAGAAGCCCCGCGAAATAGATCTGGTCGCACTCCTCGTCCGATTTGCCCGCCGCCCGGGCGATGCGGACGGAATACGACGCCACGCGGGTCGAATGGCCGTGGGTGTAGCGGTCCTTCGCGTCGATCGCCGTCGCCAGCGCCGCCGCCGTCTGCTCGAAGAGCGCGTGCTCCTTTTTCTTCTCCTCTTTATAAAAGTCGATCTCCTTGCTCCGGGCGTGCTCGACCTCCCGGTTCATGTCCTGGAGGGCGTACACGTACAGCAGCGCCGACATCGCGACGATCGTGATGTTGTTGAGCGATATGCCGTAGAGAAACATCTGCGCGACCGAGGCGAGCAGCGAGAGAACCGTGAACAGCATCAGCGACCGCCATATATCCCGGCTCAGCCGCTTCCGAAGCCCCATGATGACCGTCGTCTGCAGAAGCATCACCGTCAGCGGGATCAGATAGCACAGGATGAACCCCGGCGCGCGGTGGTAGCGGTTCATCCCGTCGAAGGTGTAATACAGGCCGGTGAACTGCGACACGATCACCATCATCATGCCGAGAAGGAGCAGAACCCGCGCCGCCCGCAGCCGCCGGGGCCGCTTTTCACACCCGCTGACACGGACATACAGGTCGGACAGGTAGCTGTTGAACGCGTACAGCACGGACAGCGTCAGAAAGAACACGAGAAAATTGCTCACGCGCACCATCCACCAGCCCAGCCGCGACGGATCGCCCCGGTAGATGTACGCCTCCCGGTCGGCGATCAGCAGCAGCATCGCGCTGATCTCGAGCAGCATCAGCGATATCTTTCGCTTCTTCGTTATGGTTTTCGTCATGTAAACGAACAGCGTGATGATACCGCAGATACCGCATAGAATGAGCATGATCTCATCCTGCCATTCAATCAATAAATCCATATAACACCCATTGTCTGTCTGTCTTCCACTATCGGTTCTTCCGCAATTTTTCGCGCCGTTTCGTCCCGCCGGATCACGCGCCCTTATTTGCCTCTCTCACGCCGCCGTAGGCGGTCACGAAGGCGCGGGCCTCCTCGAGGATGCGGCGCTTCGACATGAGCTTCAGCGCCACGGCGGGCTTGCCGCCGGCCTCGACCTTTACGCGGCCGCGCCAGTCGTCCCGGGCGTAGACCGCGCTGACCGCCGCGAAATCGAATTCCCCGTCCGCGAACACGAAACGCAGAAAGCCGCCCTTCTGCGAGATGTCCGTGATGCCGAGCCGCGACGCCTCGCCGCGCAGCAGCGCGACGTGGATGAGCGTGTTCACGCTCGGCGGCGGGTCGCCGAAGCGGTCGCACAGCTCGTCGGTGATGTCGTCCGCCTCGGCCTCGGTGCGGATGAGGGCGATGCGGCGGTAGATGTCCATGCGCCGCTCGGCGCTTTTGATGTACGATTCGGGGATATTCGCGCTGACGGCGAGATCGGCGGCGCACTCGGTGTGCACCGGCGGCGTCTCGCCGCGCTGCTCCATGACCGCCTCCTCGAGCAGCTTCAGGTACATATCGTACCCCACGTCGATCATGTGGCCCGACTGCTCCGCGCCGAGCAGATTGCCCGCGCCGCGTATCTCAAGGTCACGCATGGCGATGCGAAAGCCCGAGTTGAACTCGGCGAACTCCCGTATCGCCTCGAGCCGCTTCTCGGCGATCTCGGTGAGCACCTTGTCCTTCCTGTACGTCAGGTACGCGCTGGCGCGCCGGGACGAGCGCCCGACGCGGCCGCGTATCTGGTGGAGCTGGGCAAGGCCCATTTTGTCCGCGTCCTCGATGATCAGCGTGTTGACGTTCGGGATGTCGATGCCCGTCTCGATGATCGTCGTGCACACGAGCACCTGCACCTCGCCGTGCGACACGCGGTCCATGACCTCGGAAAGCTCCGTCTCGCTCATGCGGCCGTGGGCGACGTCCACGGTCACGTCGGGCAGCATGGACACGATCCGGGACGCGACGCGGTCGATCGTCTCGATGCGGTTATGCAGATAATACACCTGCCCGCCCCGGGCGGCCTCGCGGCGGATCGCGTCGCACACGACGCCCCAGTCGTGCTCCATCACGAACGTCTGCACGGGCAGACGCTCCCGCGGCGGCTCCTCGAGCGTGGACATATCGCGGATGCCGGACAGCGCCATGTTCAGCGTGCGGGGGATCGGCGTGGCCGAGAGCGTGAGCACGTCCACCTGCTTTGCCATCTCCTTGATGTGCTCCTTGTGGGCGACGCCGAAGCGCTGCTCCTCGTCCACGATCAGAAGCCCGAGCTTTTTGAAGCCCACGTCCTTTGAAAGCAGCCTGTGCGTGCCGATCACGATGTCGCACTCGCCCGACCGCATCGCCGCGAGCGTGCGCTTCACCTGCGCCTGCGGCGTGAACCGGGACAGCGTCTCGATGCGCACCGGATAGCCGAAGAAGCGGCTCACCGCCGTCTGGTAGTGCTGCTGGGCCAGCACCGTCGTCGGGGCGAGGATCGCGGCCTGATAGCCGTCGAGCACGCATTTCATGACGGCGCGGAGGGCGACCTCCGTCTTGCCGTAGCCGACGTCGCCGCACAGAAGGCGATCCATCGGCACGGGCTTTTCCATGTCGTCCTTGATCTCCCGCACGCAGCGGAGCTGGTCGTCCGTCTCCGTGTACTCGAACGCGTTCTCGAACTCGGTCTGCCACGGGGAGTCCGGCGCGAAGGCGTGGCCCTGCGCGCTCTGGCGGTCGGCGTAGAGCTTGATAAGCTCCCCGGCCATCTTCCGGGCGGCGGCCTTGGCGCGGGTGCGGGTGCGCGTCCAGTCCGTGCCGCCGAGCTTCGAGAGCTTCACGGGCGCGTCCTCGCCGGCGCCGATGTATTTGGCCACCATGTCGAGCTGCGTCGCCGGGACGTAGAGACTGTCCGTGCCGGCGTAGCAGATTTTGATGTAGTCCTTCTCCGCGCCGTCCACCGGCAGCCTGAAGATGCCGGCGAACCGGCCTATGCCGTGCGTCTCGTGCACGACGAGGTCGCCGACGGACAGATCCTCGTACGACCCGAGCCTCGCCCCCTTCGGCAGCGCCCGCTTCCGCTTCGCCGTCCGCAGGCCCGAGCGCATGATCAGCGTATCGGCCAGCACCGCGAGCCGGATCTGCGGGTACTCCACGCCGGCGGACAGCCCGCCGACGGCCACGGCGCAGCGTCCCGGCTCCGGCAGCCGCTCAAGGCCCGAATCAAAATACACGCCCGTGACGCCCCTGCCCTCGAGGATGTCCTTCAGCGCCGAGGCGCGCCGCACGTCGGCCGCGAGCACGACGCAGCGGTAGCCCTCGGACAGCCACCGGCGCACGTCCTCCGCCGCCGTGTCGGCGCTGCCCGCGTAGGACGGGAGCTGTTTGGCCGTGACCGCCATCGTCGAGCGCGGCTCGATCGGATACCGCCCCACCGTGAACGAGTCGGCCATCACGACCGCGAAATCGGAAAGCCTGTCCGCCGCCTCCGTCCACGGCAGCGTAAATTCCGCGAGACGACCGGCGACCGTGCCGCCCTCGATCAGCGGCCGCAGATCCTCCGCCATCTGCTTTTCGTACGCCCCCGCCCGCTCGGCGCATTTGCCGGGCTGGTCGATAAATACGAGGGCGTCCGGCGGGATGTAGTCGATCGCGGTCGCCATCGCCGGGTATATGAGCGCCATATAGCGATCCGCCGTGCTCAGCTCGCCGGTCTCCTCGAGGGCGGCGGCGTCCCGCAGCAGCGTCTCCTTCAGCTTCGCGGCGTCGAACCGGGCGGCGCGGGTATTTACGCGCCCGGCCAGCTTTTTGAGCGCCGAGGCAAGCCCCGCCCGGCCTCCCTCGCACAGCGTCGGCAGCGTCTCCATGCCGGGCAGCACGCGCAGGCTTTTGCATTCGTCCGTCCGGCGCTGGCTCGAGGCGTCGAAGTAGTGCAGCGTGTCGATCTCGTCGCCGAAGAAATCGACGCGGGCGGGGCTTTCCTCCGCCGACGACCAGATATCCAGGATGCCGCCCCGGCGGGCGAACTGGCCCGGGCCCTCGACCTGATCGGTCTCACGGTAGCCGGCCCTGAGCAGCATATCGGTCACGTCGTCGGGCGGGATCGTCTGGCCCGGCCGGAGCGTAAAGCCCGCTCTCGCCGCCGTGCCGGGGGGTACGGCGCGTTCGAGCAGCGCCGCCGCCGTACACACCGCCGCCGCCGTCCGGCCCCCGCTGAGGGCGTCCAGCGCGGCAAGACGGCGCTGCTCCGTCTGCCGGGACACGCCGTCCGCCTCGTAAAACGCGAAATCGCGGCCGGTGACCAGCGTGACCTCCCCGCCGAGGAAGGACTTCAAATCGGCGGCCATCGCCTCGGCGTTCGTCTCGTCCGGCGATACGACGAAGAGAGGCCGCCCCGTTTTGAGCCGCAGCGCCGCCGCGAGCTGCGCCCGGTGGATGCCCGAAAGCCCCGATACGAGCGCGGGCAGCGCGCCCCCCTCGACCGCGTCGGGGAGGGGGGTCAGGTTTTTGTTTTCGAGGATGGATAGCGTCAATGTTTTCACGATAAAGAATACCTCAGCGTC
>CAJOFW010000118.1 GCA_905234005.1 uncultured Oscillospiraceae bacterium | reverse complement strand
GAAGACCATTTTTATACCAAACAGAATAATTGTAGTTAACAATAATGGCCGCAGTCGAGGTGATAAAAGAGGTAATAATACCTAAAAGTATAACCTTTAAAAGAATCGGGAAAACGAAGCGCTTCTGTCCGGGCTGGGCTTTGCGCTGGAGCCGTTCGGCGACGGGGACGTGCTCGTCCGGGCCGTGCCGGAGGCGCTCGATCCGGCGCAGGCCGTGCCCGCCCTCGAGGAGATATGCGAAAAGCTGCGGCGCGGCGGCCGCGACCTCGCCCGGGACGAGGTTCTGCAGACGATCTCCTGCAAGGCCGCGATCAAGGCCGGGTGGGACACCGACCCGAGGGAGCTTGCCGTCCTTGCCGAAAAGGTCGCCGCCGGGGAGATACGGTACTGCCCCCACGGCCGTCCCGTCGCCGTCACGCTGACGCGAAAGGAGCTGGACAAACAGTTCCGCCGCATCGTGTGACCGCCGGGGCCGAATATCATCATCGCGAGGTATGCATATGAAAATTGATTTCAACGACGAACAGCTCGCCCTTCTCAAGGAGGTCGTCGGCGAGTACGCCGAGCAGTGCTACGAGGAGATGCTGGAGTTCAAGCGCATCGCGGTCGAGGCCGACGACAAATTCGTCATGGACGAATACAACGCCCTCGCCGAATCGGAGGAGGCCCGTTTCAGGCAGGTCAAGAGCCTCGGCGAGTACATCGCCCGCTACGAGGAGCTTATGCGCAATGTATGACCTTCTCGTCATCACGGGGCCGACGGCCACCGGCAAGACCGCCCTCGGCGTGGAGGCGGCCCTCGCCCTGAACGGCGAGGTCGTATCCGCCGACTCGATGCAGGTCTACACCGGCATGGACATCGGCACCGCGAAGCCGACGAGAGCGGAAATGCGCGGCGTGCCCCACCACATGATCGACGCCGCCGACCCACACGAGAGCTTCTCGGCGGCGAAGTACGCGGCCATGGCCGGAAAATGCGTCGAGGACATCCGTTCCCGGGGGAAGCTTCCCGTCGTCGTCGGCGGCACGGGGCTTTACATCGACGGGCTGAAGCGCGGCGGGGACTACGCCGCCGCCCCGGCCGATCCGGCCCTGCGCCGCGAGCTGGAGGAGGAGTACGACCGCGTCGGCGGCGAGGCGTTCCGGGAGGCCCTGCGCGCCGTCGATCCCGACCGCGCCGGGCGCCTGCACCCCGGCGACAAAAAACGCCTCGTCCGGGCACGGGAGGTCTGCCTTCTGACCGGCGAGACGATCACGGCCCACGACGAGCGGTCGAAAAACACGCCGCCGCGTTATACGGCGCTGACCGTCGCCCTCGATTTCACCGACCGGGCGCGGCTGTACGACCGCATCGACCGCCGGGCCGAGGCGATGTTCGGGCGCGGCCTCGTGGACGAGGTGCGCCGCCTTCTCGCGTCCGGCGTCCCGGCGGACGGCACCGCGATGCAGGCCATCGGCTACAAGGAGACCGCCGCGTACCTGCGCGGCGAATGCACGCTTCCCGAGGCGGTCGAGACGGTGAAGCTCCGGTCCCGGCGCTACGCCAAGCGCCAGCTCACATGGCTTCGCCGCGATCCCTCCGTCATATGGCTCCGGTGGAAAAACGAACCGGATATTGCGGATGTGCCCGTGATTTCGACGCTTTTCAGTGGCCGGAGCGCCGTAAAATAGATTTTGTACATGGATTTTGTACAAATTTACTATTTTACGGGGCGGCGGAGTATGTTACAATATTATGTAAATCTGCACCGCCCGGAAGGGAAGACAAACGATGCAGAAAAACCAAAACCTTCAGGATCTGTTCTTAAACCTCGCCCGGCGGGAGCGCGCGCAGGTGACCCTGTTCCTCATGAACGGGTTTCAGCTCCGGGGCGTCGTGCGCGGCTTCGACGCGTTCGTCGTGATCGTGGACTCGGACGGCAGACAGCAGATGATCTACAAGCACGCCATCTCCACGGTCGTCCCGTCAAAGCCGCTGGCCTTCTGGGAGGAGCCATCGCCAGGTGAAGCTTTTAACTGTTCAGCACCCGCTTCGCTGGGCTGCTGAACAGGAGGAGATGCGCTGCGCTCAGCGCACTCACCCCGCCTTGCGGGGTTCGTTGGTTCGCTCCGCGAGAGGGATTTTTTCCGAAAACGCGGTTTCCGGAAAAAATATCCAATTTTATTTGCGCCTGCGGGCGCAAACTCTGCGAGGCAACGGGGGATAAGGTTTTGCGCCCGGTAACGAAACAAAGCTTTTCATTGGAGAACAGTATGAGACAATCTGACCGCGTCATGCGGCTTGTGAGCCTTCTCGTCTTCATCGCCATGGCCGCGTATCTTGCGGTGTACGTCGTGAACCGGTTCGTCGACCCGGTGCAGACGGCGCTTGTCGTCACGGCGACGATGAGCGACGCCACGCCGATCACCGGCCTCGTCGTGCGCGACGAGGTGCTGATCGAGGCCGACGACGAATACATAAACGTCATCGTGGACGACGGCGAGAAGATATCCGCCGGGCAGACCGTCGCGATCGTGTACGGCTCGGCGGAGGCGCTGGAGCAGGCCGTCCGGCTCGAGAGCCTCGAGGAGGAGATCGAGACCGTCTCGGAGGCGCTTTCCGCCGACGACGGGGTGTACAGCACCAACCGGGAGCAGGCCATCCACACCGCGCTTCTGAGCCTGTCCTCCGCCGTCCGGAGCGGCAACTACGCCCGCGTCGACACCCACCAGAACGCCCTTCGGAGCCTGCTGTTCCGGACGGAGGCCGCCGCCGCGACGGAGAGCTACCTCGACGAGCTGCAGGCCGCCTATGACAGCCTCAAATCCGGGGCGCAGAGCGGTATGCGGGCCGTCGTCGTGGCCCAGAGCGGCACGTATTCCCCGGTCGTGGACGGTCTCGAGGGCGTAAGCCCCGATTACGCCGCCGGCCTCAAGCCGGACGAGCTGCGGGAGCTGATCGCCGCCGAACGCCGCGCCGCCGAGGGCGTCATCGGCAAGCTCGTCACGTCCTTCTCGTGGTGCTACGCCGCGATCGTCGACGCGGACGAGGTGACCCTCGCCGAGGGCGACGAGGTGACGCTGGCCTTCGGCCGCTACACGACCGGCAATATCCCGGCGACCGTCGCGTCCGTCGGCCGCCGCGTGAACGGCGAACGGATCATCGTCTTCCGCATGAATCGCGAGCTGTCCGATACGCTCGCGGTGCGCTCTGTCTCCGCGTCGCTGATAAACCGCCGGTACGAGGGCCTTCGCGTGCCCGTCCGGAGCCTGTACCGCTATTACGCGGGCTACCTGACGGACGACGCCGCGTCCCGCCTGAGCGTCGGCGACACGGTCACGCTGACGCTGGGCGGCGTCGACTTCGACGCGTTCGTATCGGAGCTTGGCTCGTCCCAGCGCTACGGCGCTCTGCCCGACGGCGTGACCGCCGGCAGCGACGGCGACGTCCGCCCGACGCGGCGGCTCGTCGTCTTCTGCTGGCCGTGGTCGGCGGACGAGCCCGCGCCGGACTTCTCCGCCGGCGGCGGCACCGTCACCCTCTCCCACGGCCGGGACACCGCGCCCGTCCTCAACTACTACGCCTACGACAGCGAGGTCGACCGCCTGTGCGTCTTCTCCGTCGCGGCGATGCAGGCGGAGCGGAAAAAGGTCGGGCTTGTCTACGCCGGCGAGGAGTACTGCCTTCTCAGCTCCGAGGGCGTCGACGCCCTCCGGGAGGGCAGCGAGGTCATCGTCCAGGCCGCCGGCCTGTACAGCGGCAAGGTCATCCAGTAAGCATCCGCGCCGGTACGCCCGTCCCGGCGGCGCGCCGGGTAACAAAACAAAGCCTTTCATCGGAGGGCAGCATGACAGCGAAGGAGCAGGCCATGGAGACAACCCTTGAGGAACGCATAGCGATCGTCCGCGAACGCGTGGCGTCCGCCGCGAACGGACGGGACGTGACGCTTGTCGGCGTCGCGAAGACAAAGCCCGCGGAGCTTGTGCGCCGCGCCGTCGCGGCGGGGCTTACGGTCATCGGCGAGAACTACGTGCAGGAGTTTCGCGACAAATCCGCCGCCGGGGCCTACGACGGCGCGGACGTACACATCATCGGCAGGCTCCAGACGAACAAGGTCAAATACGTCGCCGGGCGTGTATCGCTCATCCAGTCGGTCGACTCGGAGCGGCTTCTTGCGCTGATCGCCGCGAGAGCCGCCGCCCTCGGCGTGACGCAGGACGTCCTGCTCGAGGTGAACATCGGCGGGGAGGCGGCGAAGAGCGGCATACCGCCCGAGGCGGTGCCCGAGCTTCTCGCGGCGGCGTCCGGGCTGAAGGGCGTGCGCGTCCGCGGCCTCATGGCCATCCCGCCGGAAGAAAATTCCAGAGCGTATTTTCCCAAAATGTATCACCTTTATATTGACAATAATGCAAAAAAATACGATAATGTCAGCATGGACTTTCTGTCCATGGGCATGTCAGACGATTATGAGGACGCGATAAAGCAGGGCGCGAACATGGTCCGCGTCGGTTCGTTTATCTTCGGTCCCCGGAATTATACATGAGCAGGAGGCAGACAATGGGTTTTCTTGACGAGCTGAAAAAGCTGACAAAGACATACGACGAGGACGAGGACGACTACTTCGACAGCCCCGCCGCATCCTATGACGACGAGCCGGCCGCCATACCGATCCGGCCGGAGCGCCGCCCGGCCTCCCGCCCGGAAACCGTGTCGGCCCCCGCGGACGAGCCGGCGCCGGAGCGCGCCGCTCCCCGCCGGGACAACAAGGTCGTGAAGATCAACACCACCGCCGCCGTGCAGGTCATCCTCTCGAAGCCCGAGCGCTTTGAGCAGGCCGCCGAGATCGCGACGCATCTGCGCGAGCGCCGCACCGTCGTCATGAACCTCGAGACGACGAACAAGGACGTCGCCCGCCGCCTCGTGGACTTCCTCTCCGGCGTCGCCTTCGCCATCGACGGCAAGATCAAAAAGGTCGCGATCAACACCTACATCATCACGCCCTACGACGTGGACATCATGGGCGACCTGATCGACGAGCTGGAAAACAACGGCGTCTACATATAAGCCGTATACCGATACAAATACAGTAACCTATAAAGGGCAAGGGGAATGATATGATTACCGCACAGGATATTCGCGAAAAAACATTTGAAAAGGCCTTCAACGGGTATAATATGGCGCAGGTGGACGATTTCCTCGATCAGGTCGCGGCCGATCTCGCGACGCTGACGAAGGAGGCCGCCACGATGCGCAGCAAAATGCGCGTGCTCGTCGAGAAGGTCGAGGAGTACCGCCACAACGAGGACTCCATCCGCCTTGCGCTGCTCTCCGCCCAGCAGACGGGCAACCAGATCGAGAGCGAGGCGCAGAGCCGCGCCGATTCGATCGTGGCCGACGCCCGCGAGTCCGCCGAGCGCATCACACGCCGCGCCACCGACGGCATCGCCAACGAGGAGGCCAAGCTCGCCGAGGCCAAGAAGGCCACGACGAAATTCTTCGAGCATATGCGCATCGTCTGCGAGAAGCAGATCGAATTCTACGAAAAGCTCAGCCGCATGGCGCTTGTCGGCGGCGACGACGCGCCCGCCGCAAGAGCCGAGGAGCCGGCCCCCGCGCCCGCTCCGGCCCCCGCCGCGCCCGCCGCCGCGCCGGTCTATACGCCCGCGCCCGTGTCCGCGCCCGTGTCTGTGTCCGCGCCCGCGCCGGAGCCGGAGCCGGAGCCGGAGGAGGCCCCGCTCACCGACCGCGAGCGCGAGATGAACGAGACCGTCAAATCCATCGAGGACACCATCGAGAAGGCGGCGCTCGAGGAGCCGGACGAGCCGCTGATCGTCGATACGAGCATCCCCGCCGAGGAGGAGGAGCCTACCCGCCGCTTCGGGGAGGATTCCGCCCTGCGCAAAAAGCGCAGCTTCGACGACTTCCGCTTCGACGACGACATCTGACCCACGCGCCCATAACCGACGCAGCCATCATCGCCTCAACGGGCGGAGCGACGCCATTGCGCTCCGCCCGTGTGGGCTATATATAAACGCCCGCGCAGCGGCGCGTCCGAGCTTGAAAAAACGCCGATAAAATCGGCTGACAGGATACTGATACAGGAGACATAGAACACCCATGGATTACAACAAAACCGTCAACCTTCCGAAGACAGCGTTCCCCATGCGCGCCGGACTGCCCAAGCGGGAGCCGGAGATGCTCAAGGCGTGGGAGGAGCTTGACCTCTACCACGAAATCCTCAAAAAGAACGAGGGCAGGCCCCTCTTCATCCTGCACGACGGCCCCCCGTTCTCAAACGGCAACATCCACATGGGCACCGGCCTGAACAAGTGCCTCAAGGACTTCATCGTCCGCTATAAGAGCATGACCGGCTTCAACGCCCCGTATACCCCGGGCTGGGACAACCACGGCATGCCCATCGAATCCGCGATCATCAAGGAGCAGAAGCTCAACCACAAGGCCATGAGCGTGTCCGAATTCCGCTCCGCCTGCCACGCCTACGCCGAGCACTACCTCGACGTACAGCGCACGAGCTTCAGGCGTCTCGGCGTGCTCGGCGACTGGGATCATCCCTACCGCACGATGGATCCGAAGTTCGAGGCCGAGGAGGTCAGGGTCTTCGGGCGGATGTACGACAAGGGCTACATCTACAAGGGCAAGAAGCCCGTCTACTGGTGCCCGAAGGACGAGACCGCCCTCGCCGAGGCGGAGATCGAATACTCCGACGACGAGTGCCAGTCGATCTACGTGAAATTCCGCGTCGCGGACGACAAGGGGAAGCTCTCGCCGTACTGCGACTTAAACGAGCTGTATTTCGTCATCTGGACGACGACGACGTGGACGATCCCCGGCAACCTCGCCATCTGCCTGAACGCCGACCTCGACTACGTCCTCGCCCGCCAGCAGAACGGCGAGGTGTACATCCTCGCCCGCGGCCGCATGGAGGAGGTACAGAAGGCCGCCGCCCTCGGGGAGCTGGAGATCCTCGCCGAGCTGAAGGGCAGCGATTTTGAGCTGATGACCGCCCGTCACCCGCTGTTCGACCGCGACAGCGTCGTCATCCTCGGCGACCACGTCACGCTCGACGCCGGCACCGGCTGCGTCCACACCGCGCCCGGCCACGGCCAGGAGGACTACGAGGTCTGCCGCAAATACGACGCCGCCGGCCTGACCGACATCGGCATCGTCGTCCCGGTCGACGACCGGGGCCGCATGAACGAGCTGGCCGGCCCCTACGAGGGCCTGACGACCGACGAGGCCAACAACAAAATCTTCGCCGACCTCCTCGCCTGCGGCGCGCTGCTCGCGAGCGAGACGATCACCCACCAGTACGCCCACTGCTGGCGCTGCAAAAGCCCGATCCTCTACCGCGCCACCGACCAGTGGTTCTGCTCGGTCGACGCGTTCAAGGAGGACGCCGTCCGCGCCGCCCGCAAGGTAAAATGGAACCCCGAGTGGGGCGGCGACCGCATGGAGAGCATGATCCGCGAGCGCGCCGACTGGTGCATCAGCCGTCAGCGCCGCTGGGGTCTGCCGATCCCGGTATTCTACTGCGCCGACTGCGGCAAGCCCGTCTGCACGCCCGAGACGATCGAGTCCGTGTCCGCCGTGTTCGGAAGGGACGGCTCGAACGCGTGGTTCGATCTGCCCGCCGCCGACCTTCTGCCCGCCGGGTTCGTCTGCCCGCACTGCGGCGGCGCGGTCACCGAAAAGGAGACCGACACGCTCGACGGCTGGTTCGATTCCGGCTCCACCCACATCGCGTCGATGGAGCTTGACGCCCCCGCCGTGTGGCCGGCCGACCTCTATCTCGAGGGCGGCGACCAGTTCCGGGGCTGGTTCCAGTCGAGCCTTCTCACCGCCGTCGCCGTGCGCGGCGAGGCCCCGTACCGCAGCGTCCTCTGCCACGGCTGGACCGTTGACGGCGAGGGCAGGGCCATGCACAAGAGCCTCGGCAACGGCATCGCCCCCGAGGACGTCATCAAAAAATACGGCGCCGATCTCTGCCGCCTCTGGGCCGCCAGCGCCGATTTCCGGCTCGATATGCGCGCGTCGGACGCGATCTTCAAGCAGCTCTCGGACAAATACCTCAAGATCCGCAACACCGCCCGCTTCATCCTCGGCAACCTCGACGGCTTCGACCCCGCCGCCGACATGGTCGCCGTCGGCGACATGCTGCCGCCCGACCGCTGGGCGCTTTCACGCTGCGCCGCCCTCATCGAAAAATGCCTCGCCTCGTATGAGAAATACGAGTTCTGGCAGGTGACGTACGCGATCCACAACTTCTGCGTCGTCGACATGTCGAACATCTACCTCGACATCGTGAAGGACCGCCTCTACTGCGAGGCCCCGGCCAGTCTGCCGCGCCGCAGCTCGCAGTCGGCGATGTGGCTCGTGCTCGACGCGATGGTGCGTCTGCTCGCCCCGATCCTCGCCTACACCGCCGACGAGATCTGGCTCGCCATGCCCCACACCCCCGCCGAGGACGCCCGGAACGTCATGCTGAACGATATGCCCGCCGTGGACGGGGCGTGGAAGCTCTCCGAGGCCGACGAACAGTTCTGGGACGAGAGCCTGCGTCTGCGCGGCGACGTGAACAAGGCCCTCGAGCTTGCCCGCGCCGACAAGCTGATCGGCAAGCCGCTCGACGCCAAGCTCACGATCCACGTCGGCGACGAGGCGAGGGACGCGATGAGCCGCGTCCGCAGCCAGCACCTCGAGGCGTTCTTCATCGTCTCGGAGGTGGAGCTTACGGACGAGCCCGGCGAGGGCTGGGCCGGCACGGAGTTCCCCGGCGTGACGATCGAGGTCGCCCCCTCGGAGGCCCCGAAGTGTGCCCGCTGCTGGACGCACACCCCGACCGTCGGCCAGGACCCCGACCACCCCGCTCTCTGCGCCCGCTGCGCCGGAGCGCTCAAGAACGTTTGACCGTTCCCCGCCGCCTTCATAACTGCGTCTGAACATATTCCTTTTGGGAGGGTTTTGCTTTGCTCTACGCGATCGTCGCCGTGCTGGTTCTCATCGCGGACCAGGCGGTCAAGCTCTGGACCACCAAAAACATCCTGCTCGGGGCCGTCGGGGCCGACTGCGTCCCGCTCATCCCCGGCTTCCTCCACGCGACGAACGTCCACAACTACGGCGCGGCCTTCGGCATCATGCAGGACGCCCGCTGGGTGCTGGCGCTGATATCGGCGGCGTTCGTCGTCGTGATCATCGTCCTCATGAACCGTGAGGTCATCCACACCCGGTTCGGCCGGTGGCTCGCGGTGCTCATCGCCGCCGGCGCGATCGGCAACTGCATCGACCGCGTGCTGTACGGCTACGTCGTGGATATGTTCGAGTTTGAGTTCAGCGTGCTCGGCAGGCCGTTCTCGTTCCCCGTGTTCAACGTGGCCGACATATTCATCACGGTCTGCGGCGTGCTGTTCTGCCTGCATCTCATCCTCTACCGGGAGCCGGAGGCCGTCCGGGAGGCCAACGCCCCCGAATTTGTCCGCCGCCGCGAACAGAAAAAGGCCGCGAAGCTCGCCGAAAAGCAGGCCAAGGCCGAAAAGCAGGCGAAGGCCGAAAAGCCCGCCGCCGCGCCCGAACGCGGCGAACACAAGTCCCTCGCCGACGAGCTTCGCGCCGTCGATCCGAACGAGCCGTTCTCCGAGTGGGAGTTCGGCGCGATCGCCTCGGCCCCGGCGTCGGTGCGCCCGTCCCCCGGCGGAGTCGGCGTCCGCGCCGACGCCCGCGCCCGCGTCCGTCCCGGAGCCGTCGCCCGCGCCCGACCCCGCGCCCCTGTGGCCCGCCGAGGAGCCGGCCGTCTACGAGGCGGAGGGCGAGGAGTTCACCCTCGACGACATTCTGAACGAATTCCGCTGAGCGGCCGCATGATCCAAATGGAACAGCGCATACACATCACGGCCCCGGAGGGCGGCGACAGGATCGACGCTCTGCTGGGCCGTGCGCCCGAGATACGCAGCCGGAACGCGGCCGTCCGCCTGATCGAGGACGGCCGCGTCACAATGGACGGCGTCCCCGTCCGCAAAAACTACCGGACGCGGCCCGGCGACGTGTTCGCCGTGACGCTGCCGGAGCCGGTCGACGCCGCCGTCACCGCGCAGGACATCCCGCTCGACGTCGTATACGAGGACGGCGACGTGATCGTCGTGAACAAGCCGCGGGGCCTTGTCGTCCACCCCGCGCCGGGTCACCCGGACGGCACGCTCGTGAACGCGCTGCTCGCCCACTGCGGCGAATCGCTTTCCGGCGTCGGCGGCGAGAAGCGCCCCGGCATCGTCCACCGCATCGACAAGGACACAAGCGGCCTCATCATCGCCGCGAAAAACGACGCCGCCCACGCCGCGCTCTCGGCGCAGCTCAAGGATCGGTCGCTGTCCCGCGTGTATGACGCGGTCGTCCACGGCGGCTTCAAAAACGACGGCGGCACCGTCGACGCGCCGATCGGCCGCGACCCGAAAAACCGCCAGCGCATGGCCGTCACCGACCGGAATTCCCGCCCCGCCGTCACACACTGGGAGGTCGTCGCCCGCTACGAACGCTACACGCACATCCGCTGCCGCCTCGAGACGGGCCGCACCCACCAGATACGCGTACACATGGCGCACATCGGTCACCCGCTGCTCGGCGACACGGTCTACGGCGGCCGCCGCGACAAGGGCCTCGATACCCAGTGCCTGCACGCCCGGGGCCTGCGCTTCATCCACCCCCGCACCGGCAAGCCCGTCTCGCTCTGGATCGACCTGCCCGACTGGTTCAACGACGCCCTGTCCAGGCTGGGGCCGCCCCTGTCCTGAGGCAAAGGTGAAGCGGGGCCTCCATGCCATACCACAAACCGTTATGATCGCTC
>CAJOFW010000117.1 GCA_905234005.1 uncultured Oscillospiraceae bacterium | reverse complement strand
GGTGCAGCGCTCCGGCGGCATGATGAAGCGGTAGCCGCCGCCCTTGCCGCGCAGACCGGAGAGCACGCCGCCCTTGACGAGCAGCTTCATGATGCTCTCGAGGTATTTCTCCGAGATGTCCTGTCTGTCCGCGATCTCCTTGAGCGGGACGTAGCCCTGCGACTGGTGCTCGAGCATATCGACGAGCACGCGCAGCGCGTAGCGGCCCTTGGTCGATATCATCACGGTCATCCGCCTCCTTTATTGGGTGATAATGGGTGACAACGAAGCGCCGGCGAAACGCCTCTCTCCCGGTGCTTCCTGCCGGGAGGGCGCATGGCGCGATTATCCTACCTGTCTGGTATTTTATAGTATATACCCATTTTCCCGGAAATGCAAACAAAAAAACAAAGCCGTCCCGGTCGGGACGGCTTTGTTTACGTTATGTGTGGAAATTTGCGTCAATCGCGGGTATGCGCGGCGGATTTGATCAATACTGCGCCGCGAATTCCTCGAAGGTCATGGGGCTGCCGTTTTCGAGCATGCCGCTCCAGAGCATTTCGGCGGGGAAGGTCTCGTAATCCCCGGCCCAGATCAGGGGCATGAACTCGTTTTCACGGATTTCCTCGGTCATGGTGTCGTTGACCTCGTCCTCGGCGATCAGCCACTCGTGCAGGTACTCCTTGTAGGCGTCCTCCACGGAACCGGCCTCGGCGGAAGCCTCGCCGGAGGCGGCGGGAGCGGCCTCGCCCGGGGTGACGACGATGTCGCCCTCCCAGATGCCGCCGGCGTTCACGTCGACCGCGACGCCGTCCACGGTGACGACGCCGTTCACGACGCCGCCCTCGGCGACGGCGAGCATATCAATGTTGGAGTCGCCGGTGACGTTCCAGACGCTGTCCGCGCCGACGTACATTTCGGAGACGGTGCCCGCGTCGTCATGGTACTTCTCGGTGTCGAGGATCCAGTAGCAGTAATCGTCGGCCTTCGCCGCGTCGGACCAGATGGCGTTCCACTCGTCCATGCCGACCGTGACATACGCGCCGGACCAGGTCGCGTTGTCAAGCACGACGGAGGTGTTGCGCTGATAGTCGGCGTGGACGACGTCGCCCGCGATGTCGGAGTTCGAGACGGTCATCTCGACGTAGTGGTCGGTCATGTCGTCGGTGGCCTTGGCGTAGCGGCTCATGGAGTCGGAGTTGAGGGCCGTCAGCAGCAGGACGCCGCTGGTGCTCTCGGCGTAGACGTTGTCGAGGTCGATGTCGGCGCAGGTGGACTTGACGAGGATGTTCGCGCCCTTGATGTAGTCGACGTACTCGCCGACGGCGGGGCCGTAATCGACGCTCCAGTCGATCAGGGTCGCGTTCGCGTCATAATCGGCGCTCGTGATGATGTCGGTGTCGGACAGGTCGAGGACAGCGGTGAAGTCGCCGTTCGCGCCGCCGCCGCCCATATCCGGGGAGTGGAGCTGGAAGTCGTTGCGGCCGGCGATGACGAGGGAGCGGCCGTCGCCGTAGTTCGCGGTGACCTCATAGTCCTCGGGCAGGTACGCGAGGACGGCCTCGTCGGCGTCCGCGCCGTTGCGCATATGGATCTCGCCGTTGTTCGAGATGATCGCGCCCACCTCGGCGCTGCGGAGCTGGGAGGCGTAGAACCAGTCGACGCAGGAGGTGTCGGCGTAGGTGCCGTAGCCGCCGTACAGGGCCTCGCCGATGGAGTCATAGCTGTAGAACGCGAAGCCCGACTGCGCGGAGTCGGTGCTCATCGCGGCCCAGCCCTCGGTCACGACATAGGAGCCGTAGTAGTAGGTCTGGCTGCGGCCGACGGACATATTGGAGCGGGCGTAGCCGGAGATCAGAAGGCCGAGGTTGGAGGGGGGATCGGCGATGTCGTCGGTGTAGCCCCGGATGTCGCCGATCGCGCCGAGCTGGTAGATGTTGGAGTCGATGACGACCATCGTGCCGGTGGACTCGCAGTCGACGGTGTAGTTGCCGTTGCGGCCGCCCTTGCCGTTGTTCACGAGCAGGGAGTTGACGATGTACAGCGTGCCGTTCGTCACGGAGGCGATCGCGCCGCCGGCGGCGTTCGCGTCGACGGGGGCGGTGACGTTCTTCACGATCACGCTGTTGGAGATGGCATACTCGCCGCCCGTGACCTTGATGAAGGAGTTTGTGAACTCGCCAAGCTCCACGAACGCGTCGTAGACGCCGGTCTCGTCGATGTCGCCGAGGGCGATGCCGGTGCCGGTGTCGGTGAGCGTCATGCCGTTTTCATCGACCGCGATGCTCACAGCCCCCGTCTCCGCCGAGGCGTTCATGGACATGACGGTCTCGTCGGAGGCGAGAGCGCCGAGGCACAGCACCATGCACAGGGCGATGGCGAGGGCCAGGATTCTGCCGGTTTTCTTCATGTGTGATTTCTCCTTTTCCGTTTTTATTCGATCCTCCAGTGTTTTCTGGAGGTTGTCGATGATTTTCTCCGTTTTCCCGCTGCGCTTTGCCTCGTCCGTTTCCGCCTCGGCGTCGCGGAGCGCGTCCGCGAGGAAGCGGATGAAGGCTTTGAACGGAAGCTCCGACTGTCCCATACGCTGTCATCCTTTCCGTTTCGGGGACGCGTGGGATTACACCTTCCAGATGTTTTTGGCGTATTCGGAGATGGCGCGGTCGGCGGCGAAGAAGCCGGATTCCGCGATGTTGACGAGGGACTTGCGGGCCGAGGCGCGTTTGTCCGCCATGAGCGTATACAGCTCGTCGTGGGCGCGGACGTAGTCCCTGAAGTCGGCCAGCAGCATGAACGGGTCGCCGTGGAACAGCAGGTTGCCGGTGAGGTCGTTGTACGCCTTGCCGTCCGCGAAGCCGGAGTTCAGCCGCTCGATGACGGAGCGGGTGACGGGGTCGGCGCCGTATTCCTGCGGGTTATAGTGCGGGCGCAGCTCCTCCACCTGCGAGGCGCGCAGACCGAAGATGCAGATGTTGTCGTCGCCGACGACCTCGTGCATTTCGACGTTCGCGCCGTCCATCGTGCCGATCGTGATCGCGCCGTTCATCATGAGCTTCATGTTGCCGGTGCCGGACGCCTCCTTGCCGGCGGTGGAGATCTGCTCCGACACCTGCGCGGCGGGCATCAGCACCTCCGCCATGGAGACGCGGTAGTTCTCGGCGAAGAAGACCTGCAGCTTTCCCTTGCAGTACGGGTCGTTGTTGATGTCGTAGGACAGCGAATTCAGAAGCTCGATGATCCGCTTGGCGACGTGGTAGCTGCCGGCGGCCTTCGCGGCGAAGACGAACGTGCGGGGCAGGAAGTCGGCGTTCGGGTTTGCGTGGATGCGCTGCTGCAGGTGCGTGATCAGCATCGCGCACAGGAGCTGCCGCTTGTACTCGTGCAGGCGCTTGACCTGTACGTCGAGCACGGCGTCCGGGTCGAGGAGCGCGCCCTGCTTGTCGCTGAGCCAGCCGGCGAACCGGGCCTTGTTGTCACGCTTGATGGCGTTCAGGCGGTCGAGGACGGCGTTGTCGTTTTCAAACGCACGCAGCTCATGCAGGGCCGACGGCGTCTTGCGCCAGCCGGTTCCGATCAGCTCGTCGATGAGACCGGCAAGCTCCGGGTTCACCTGATCGAGCCAGCGGCGGTGGTCGATGCCGTTCGTGACATAGGTATACCGCTCCGGCCGGATCTCGTACACGTCCCGGAACAGGTCGCGGATCAGGATCTCGCCGTGCAGCTTCGACACGCCGTTGATTTTGAAGCACGCCGCCTGGCAGAGGTTCGCCATGTGCACGCTGCCGCCCGACAGGATCAGGCTGCGTTCGATGCGGCCGTAATCGTCGTGGAGCTTCTCGTGCAGGAAATTCGCCCAGCGGATGCTGATCTCGCGGATGATCTGCCACACGCGGGGCAGCAGCGTCTGGACGAGGCCCTGCGGCCACTTCTCCAGCGCCTCGGACAGGACGGTGTGGTTCGTGTAGGCGACGGCGCCGGTCACGGCCTCCCACGCCTCGTCCCAGCCCAGGCCGTCCTCGTCCATGAAGATGCGCATAAGCTCGGGGATGATCAGCGTCGGGTGGGTGTCGTTGATCTGGATGACGTGGTGCTCGGGGAACGACCGGACGTCGCCCCACTGGGCGCGGTGCTTTCTCACGATGTCCTGCGCGGTGGCGGACACGAAGAAATACTGCTGCTTGAGGCGCAGCGCCCGGCCCTCCTCGCTCTGATCGGGCGGATAGAGAACCTTGGTGATGACCTCGGCGCGGGTGCGCTCGCCGACGGCCTTCTCATGCTGGCCCTCGGAGAAGAGGTACATATTGAGGTTCGCCGGGCTTCTCGCCTGCCACAGGCGCAGGGTGTTGACGCGGCCCTCGTAGCCGCCGATCAGCATATCCCGCGGCTCGGCCAGGACGCTCTCGTAGCCGGAGAGGTGGGTGTGGCAGGTGCCGGTGTGATCCCATTCCTCCTCGACGTAGCCGCCGAAGCGCACCTCGCAGGTGTCCTCCACGCGGGGGATGAGCCAGCTCTCGGAGCCGAGACGCCAGTCGTCGGCCACCTCCTGCTGGCAGCCGTCGCGGATGACCTGCCGGAACAGGCCGTGCTCGTAGCACAGGGAGTAGCCCACGGCGGGGATGTCAAGGGTGGCCATGCTGTCCGCGAAGCAGGCTGCGAGACGGCCGAGGCCGCCGTTGCCGAGACCGGCGTCCGGCTCCGTCTCGAATATCTCGCCGGGGTCGCGGCCCATCTCGGTCAGGGCCTCGCAAAGCTCCTTCCCGACGCCGAGGTTGTAGGCGTTTTTCATGAGGCTGCGCCCGAGCAGGAACTCGAGGGACAGATAGTGCACCTGCCGCTCCGGCTTCGTCTCCTGCACGGCCATGACGCGGCTCATCATCTCACGGACGACGATCGCGACGGCCATGAATACCTGCTCATCCGTCGCGGCCTGCCCGGTCACGCCGAAATGGGCGCAGAGCTTATCTTCGATTGCCGCATGGATCTCGCTGCTGGTGATTTCTGACATATAATAAAGATACTCCTTAGATAGTTGGTAGTTGGTAGTTGGTAGTTGGTAGTTGGTAGTTGGTAGTTGGTAGTTGGTAGTTGACAGTTGTCAGCCGGCAATTGTCAGATAACAGACAAAA
>CAJOFW010000116.1:1085-14112 GCA_905234005.1 uncultured Oscillospiraceae bacterium | reverse complement strand
GACGTCGTCGCCCGTCACGGCGGACAGGAGCTTCAGCACCGCGTCGACGTGCCCGATCTCCGCCTGCGACGGGATGTAGCCCGGATCCGTCCGGCTCTTCGTGAAAAACTCCGCCACGAGCCGGAAGTCGCTTTTGAACATCGCGATCTGCTCGTCCGTCAGATACGCGATCTCAAACAGGTTGATGCCGTAATCGTGAAAAAACGGCGCGAGCCTCCCGTCCCGGAAATCCAGCGCGTCGCGGAGCGTGCGCACCCGGCCCCACGGCCTTTCGCCGAAATACAGCACGAGGCTGATGACCGGATACCCGCCGCCCAGAAGCTGGGCGCGATAGCCCGCGCCGTCGTAGCCGATGATGCGAAGCGGCATGTCGCGCTCGTATTTCGACTGGTTTTCGAGGCCGATCAGAGACAGCGTGATGTTTTCCCGGCGCCAGAACTTGGAGACGTCACGCTCCTGCTCGTGGAGCTCGCCGTCCGCCTTGTACATCGACAGCGGCGACGCGTCCTCGAGATCCTCCTCCTTCACGACCTGCTCGCCGCCGAACAGAAACACGTTCACGATATCGGCGAATACGTCGTCGTACGCCTCGAGGATTTTTTCGGTCATATCCTTATCCCGCATGGCAGTCCCCCTCTCCATAATAGCCCACGCCGGGGAAAATGGCAAGTACCAATTTCCCCGGCGCGGGCAGTGGGATTGCGACAAGTCCGTGCGCTCCCCGGCCTTACGCCGCGACGGAGAGCACCTCGCAGACCAGCTCGCCGTCCTTCGCGTCGACGGTCAGCGTCGCCCCGGCGGGGACGTCGCCGGCGAGGATCTTCTTCGCGATCAGCGTCTCGGCCGCCGATTGCAGGTAACGCTTGAGCGGTCTTGCGCCGTACACGGGATCGAAGCCGCGCTCGATGATGAGCGCGCAGGCCGCGTCGGTGAACGTGAGGCCGAGGCCCTTGCCGGCGAGGCGATCGCGGAGCTGCGCCGTCATGATGTCGATGATGTGCGTGAGATTGTCCTTCGTGAGCGGGCGGAAGAACACGGTCTCGTCGAGCCGGTTCAGAAACTCCGGCCGGAACGTATTGCGAAGCTCGGCGTTTACAAGTTCCCTGGCCTCTTCGGTGATCTCGCCGTCCGGGCCGATGCCCTCGAGCAGATACGGGCTTCCGAGGTTCGAGGTCAGGATGATGATCGTGTTCTTGAAATCGACCGTGCGGCCCTGGGAATCGGTGATCCGGCCGTCGTCGAGGATCTGCAGCAGGATGTTGAATACATCCGGGTGCGCCTTCTCCACCTCGTCGAACAGCACGACGGAGTACGGCCTTCTGCGCACGGCCTCGGTGAGCTGGCCGCCCTCGTCGTAGCCGACGTAGCCCGGAGGCGCGCCGATGAGCCGCGAGACGGAGAACTTCTCCATGTATTCGGTCATATCGATGCGCACCATGCTGTGCTCGTCGTCGAACAGCGCCTGCGCGAGGCTCTTGGCAAGCTCTGTCTTGCCGACGCCGGTCGGGCCGAGGAACAGGAACGAGCCGATCGGCCTGTCCGGGTCGGCGATGCCGGCACGGGAGCGCAGGATCGCCTCGGTCACGAGCCGGACGGCCTCGTCCTGGCCGACGACACGCTCGTGCAGGATGTCCTCGAGGTGCAAAAGCTTCTCGCGTTCGCCCTCCATGAGCCTTGCGACCGGGATGCCGGTCCAGCGGGCGACGATGCCGGCGATCTCCTCCTCGGTCACGGTGTCGTGCACGAGGGAATTGCCGGTCTTCGGGGCGTTCTCCGCGTCCTCGAGCTTCTTCTGCAGGGCGGGCAGCGTCTCGTATTTGAGGCGCGCCGCCGTCTCGTACTCGTAGCTCTGCTGGGCGCGTTCGATATCGGCGGCGCATTTTTCGATCTCGGCCTTGATGGTCTTGACCGCGTCCACGCCGGACTTCTCGGCCTCCCAGCGGGCCTTCATCGCGTTGAACTCCTCCTTGTTCGCCGCAAGCTCGGCGCGGAGCTTTTCGAGGCGTTCGGCGCTCAGGCGGTCGGTCTCCTTTTTGAGCGCCATCTCCTCGATCTCCTGCTGCATGATGCGGCGGCGGATGTCGTCCAGCTCCGACGGCATCGAGTCGATCTCGGTGCGGATCATCGCGCACGCCTCGTCCACGAGGTCGATGGCCTTGTCCGGCAGGAACCGGTCGGAGATATAGCGGTTCGAGAGCGTCGCCGCCGCCACCAGCGCCGCGTCGTGGATGCGGACGCCGTGGAAGATCTCATACCGCTCCTTGAGGCCGCGCAGGATGCTGATCGTGTCCTCGACCGTCGGCTCCTCGACGAGCACGGGCTGGAACCGGCGCTCGAGGGCGGCGTCCTTCTCGATGTACTTGCGGTACTCGTCGAGCGTTGTCGCGCCGATGCAGTGCAGCTCGCCGCGGGCGAGCATGGGCTTTAAGAGGTTGCCCGCGTCCATGCTGCCCTCGGTCTTGCCCGCGCCGACGATGTTGTGCAGCTCGTCGATGAACAGGATGATCCGCCCCTCGGACTTCTGCACGGTCTCCAGCACGGCCTTGAGCCGCTCCTCGAACTCGCCGCGATACTTCGCGCCGGCGACGAGAGCGCCCATATCGAGCGAGAAGATCGTCTTGTCCCGGAGGCCCTCGGGCACGTCGCCGCGAACGATACGCTGGGCGAGGCCCTCGGCGATGGCGGTCTTGCCGACGCCCGGCTCGCCGATCAGGACGGGGTTGTTCTTCGTCTTGCGCGAGAGGATGCGGATGACGTTTCGGATCTCGTTGTCGCGGCCGATCACGGGGTCAAGCTCGTTTTCACGGGCGCGGGCGACGAGGTCGGTGCCGTATTTCTCGAGGGCGTCGTAGGTGTCCTCGGGGTTGTCGGTCGTGACGTGGCCGGTCTTGACCTTTCCAAGCTCCGCCGTGAACGCGTCCTTTGTGATGCCGTTGTCGCGGAAAATCTGCTTGATGGCCGGGGTCTCGTGGGCGAATATGCCGAGCATCAGGTGCTCGACCGATACGTATTCGTCCTTGAGCTTCTTCGCGACCTTCTCGGCGAAGTCGATGACCCTGCCGAACTCGTTCGACGGGTACACGCTCTGCGCCCCCTGTACGCGGGGCAGACGCCCGATCGCGCCGTCGAGCTGGGACAGAACCGCGTCGCAGTCCGCCCCCATGCGGCCGAGCAGCGTCGGGATCAGGCCGCCGTCCGCGTCGACGAGGGCGTAGAGCAGGTGCTCCGGCGTCACATACTGGTTTTCGTTCTCCCGCGCCATGGCCGTGGCGCTGTTGATGGTCTCTATGGTCTTCTGTGTGAGCTTATCGGTATTCATATACATTTCACCTCCGCAGGGTGCTTATATTACGGTGTGATGCTTACAGGATAGTGTTGCCCGCCCGGAGCCACTGCATGTACTCCGCGCGGACGTCGTCCGCTGTCAGCGTACCGGCGAGGACGCCCTTCATGAGCCGGTCGAACAGCCGCACGTACGCGCTGATGGCCCCGGCGACGTCGGCGGTCGAGTAATCGCGTCCGGCGGGCAGGGCGATCGTGCGCGTGAACCGGCCCGCGTACAGGGCGTACTCGGCCGGACGCGGCAGATACGGCGCGACAAGCTCGTCCTCCACCCGCTTCCACAGGCGGAAGAAGGCGTCCATCGCCGCGAGAAGCTCCGCCGACTGCGTCCGGAACACGACGGACAGCTCGCCCAGCGCGCCGTCCCGGTCGCGGTACAGCTCCACGGAATATTTGACCGTCGGGCGGTAGCGGTATTGCAGGCTCGACTTCATGCTCATCGTCGAGGCGTTCGGCGCGACGAACGGGACAAGCTCCCGGTCGGCGCCGAGGATTTCGCCGATCTGGCGGAAGATGTCGCTGATGCGGCGCTCCGGCGTCACGCAGTTCGCGTACTCGGCCAGGATCTGGTTCACGAGCGCGGAACGGTTCATGCCCCGCCGGTGGGCGATGCGGTCGATCTCCCCGACGACCTCGTCGGAGAGCATCAGACTGTACAGTGTCTTCTTCATGCCTTTTCTCACCTCGGTCTTATCCTACCACGATATATAAAACTTGTCAAGCGATTTATATAAAAACATTCAAAAAATTTCGTCCGGGCCGTATTTTCGAGCCGACATTTCGTCATCGCGGCGGCTTTTCAAGCGGGCGATTGTATGGTATACTGGCGTCAGACAGAGAGGACGGCTCCGCTTTCGGAAGGAGGAACCGATTATGTTTATTCTGGTCATCGGCATTGTGGCCGCGCTCGCGCTCTTCATCGTGCTGGGCTATCAGGCCCCGGTCATCGAGGTCTCCGACGAGACCGGCCGAACGACGCGCCACCGCACCGGCTCCCGCGCATGGGCGTTCCGGCCCGTACAGCTCACGGCGGTTCTCGTGCTCGCGGCCGCGGCGATTGCCGGCAGCGTCACGGTCGTGCCGACGGGCTACACCGGCATCGTGACGACCTTCGGCCGCGTCGAGCAGCGCACGCTCAGCTCGGGCGCGCACATGATCCTGCCCTGGCAGAACGTCGTCAAGATGGACAACCGCACGCAGAAGGTGCAGATCACGACGACGGCCTTCTCGAGCGACATCCAGCAGGTGGACATCCAGCTCTCCGTCAACTTCTGCATCGACCAGAGCACGGCGCAGGAGCTGTACCGTACGGTCGGCATCAGCTACTACGAGAACGTGATGTACCCCCGCATCCTTGAGAACACGAAGGCCGTATTCTCGCAGTACACGGCGGAGAATCTGATCGCGAAGCGGAATACGCTCTCGGACATGATCGCCGGGAACACCGCCGAGGATATGAAAATGTACGGCATCACGATCGTTTCGATCGCGATCGAGGACATCGACTTCACCGACGCGTTCACGACGGCGGTCGAGGCCAAGCAGGTCGCGGCGCAGAACAAGCTCACCGCCGAGACCGAGCAGGCGCAGAAGACGATGGAGGAGCAGGCAATGGCCGAGCGCGCGATCATCGCCGCGAACGCCGAGGCCGAGAAGGCCGTCATCGCCGCGAACGCCGATCTGCTGTACGCCGGCGAGAAGGAGGCGGAGATGAACAAACGCATCTCCGAATCCCTGACGGACGGCCTGATACAATATTATTGGATCAAGCAGTGGAACGGCGTGCTGCCCAGCACCGTGCTGGGGTCGGACATGAGCTATATGATCGACCTGACAAGCCCGGTGACCGCCCCCACCGCCGACGTCCCGGCCGCCGCGGCCGATGCCGCATTCGGCACCGCCGCGACCGACGCTGCCACATCCGGGTATTCATACGCCGTTCCGGCCATGACCGGCGCCGGCGGCGATTGAGCGCCGTTCCGGCCGCTTCGGATGATCGCCTTCCCCTTTTTTCGGTTTTTCATAGCGACGCTATCAAAAATACAATCCATAACTTTGAAGGAGTGACCACCCATGAACAACGAACCTGTCATCGTGGCCTATGGCCGCAGTCCGTGCTGCCGCGCCCGCAAGGGCGGCCTTGCGCAGATGCACCCGATCGAATACGCCGCCCAGACGCTGTCCGGCGTGCTCGCGAAGGTGCCGCAGCTCGATCCGGCGCTGATCGACGACGTGATCACCGGCTGCGCCTCCCCCACGAACGAGATGAGCATGAACGCCTCCCGTCTGATCGTGAACCGCGCCGGCCTGCCCGAGTCCGTGTGCGGCCAGACGATCAACCGCTTCTGCTCGTCCGGCCTGCAGGCGATCGCCACGGCGGCGAACGCGATCCGTGCCGGACAGATGAAGTGCGTCGTCGCCGGCGGCGTCGAGTGCATGACCAAGTGCTTCGGGGCCTATCCCGAGGAGCAGAAGGATCCCTGGTTCGACGAGAACTACATCGGCGGCTACATGACCATGGGCGAGACGGCGGAGCGCGTCGTTGAGCGCTACAACATCCCCCGTGAGCGCATGGAGGAGATGGCCCTGCGCAGCCACACCCTCGCGGCGAAGGCCCGCAGGGAAGGCAAGCTCAACAAGTGCATCATCCCCATCGTCGACCAGGACGGCAACACCGTCGAGTACGACGACGGCATCCTCGCCGACATGGACGGCAACCTCAAGACGAGCATGGAGAAGATGGCCTCGATGAAGCCCTGCTTCCGCGCCGAGGGCACCGTGACCGCCGCCACGTCGTCGCAGACGACCGACGCGGCCGCCTACGTCGTCATCATGACGGCTGACCTCGCCGCCGAGCTTGGCATCAAGCCGATCGCGAAGCTTCTCGGCTTTGCCGTCGCCGGCTGCGACGCGACCGTCATGGGCATCGGCCCCATCTACGCGGTGCCGAAGGTCATGGAGCAGGTCGGCATGACCGTCGATCAGATGGACGTCGTCGAGATCAACGAGGCGTTCGCCTCCCAGTCCCTCGCCTGCATCGACACGCTGGGCTTCGACATGGCGAAGACCAACCCCTACGGCGGCGCGATGGCTCTCGGCCACCCGATGGGCGCGACCGGCGCGTTCCTGACGATGAAGGCCCTCGATTACCTGCAGGATCCCGAGACGGCGGGTAAGTACGCCCTCGTCACGATGTGCATCGGCGGCGGCATGGTGTTCTCAAATTAGAAGCTCCGTTTCGTTACCGGGCGCAAAGCCTTGGAATTGCTGCCTTTTCGAGCGAATATAAAGTTCTTTTTGATACTTTTTCTTTTGGGAAAAAGTATTATACTGTTCTCCAATTAAAAGCTTCTCTTCGTTACCGGGCGCAAAGCCTTGGAAACGCAGCCGTTTTGAAGCGAATACAAAGTTCTTTTTGATACTTTTTCTTTCAAGAAAAAGTATTAAAACGTCATCTCCGCGGAAAAGCGGCCGTCGGCGGCGCAGTAGAGGCGGGCGTCGTCCAGCGCCCACGTAAGCGTGACCTCCTCGTCGGGGCGAATCTCACCCCGGTAGTCGACGCGGAGGGTCTTCATCGGATGGGCGCGGTGAAATTCCGCGTCCGCGAGATCGCACATCCAGTCGACATACCGCGTGTTCGTCAGGTGGCCGTTGATGTCCGTCTCCGACCAGCGGACGCGGCGCGGCGTATACCGGCACGCCTCCGGCGCTCTGACGGGCTTCATGCGGGGTATCGGCGCGCCCGGCGGCTCCGGCGTCGGCATCGTGAAGCGGGGGATGCGGGGGCTGAGCATCGAGTGGCTCTCGAGATCGGACAGCACCCACAGCGAGCAGCCCGTCACGAGCCGGTCGCCGGACGGCGTATCGAGCGTGAAGTGAAACGGGAATATCCCCGACCGCCCCCGTCCGGCCCACTCGCGAAAGACGATCGGCTCCTCGTGCTCGGGCAGGCGTGTGACGGCGCACGCCGTCTTCGCGACGACCCATATGATGTTTTGCCGCAGCATCGCCCCGAGGCCGACGCCCCAGCGCTCGGTCAGATACTCCGAGCCGTCCTGCGTCATCGTGAGCAGCGCCGACGGCCGGAGCCGCCGGAACCGGTCGCAGTCCCGCATCAGAAGCGTGTGCGGACGTTCGTAATACAGCTCCTCCATGCTCCTCCTCTGATACTGTTCAACTATGATCGGCCAGACCCGGCGAGGGGTCTGGCCGTCGGTTTATTGTTCGGCGAGGAAATCGTCGAGGTACCGGAGCTGCTCGGCGACGGGGAGATTCCGGCGCTTTACGCAGTTGTCAAGGTTTATCGCGTCGTAGATCGTCTCGTCGAAGACCGGGCAGGCTTTTTGGTAGTCGGCCAGCGGCACGTCCTCGAGCGGGACGCCGGCGTGGACAAGCCCGGCGGCGATGCCGTAAGCCTCCCGGAAGGGCACGCCGTGGTTCACGAGCCAGTCGGCGCAGTCGGTGGCGTTGATGAAGCCCGCCCCGGCGGCGCGGCGCATCGAATCGACGTGCGGGGTCATGCCCGCGACCATCGGGGCCATGACGGACAGGCAGAGCTTCGTCGTGTCGACCGCGTCGAAGACGGCCTCCTTGTCCTCCTGCAGATCCTTGTTGTACGCGAGGGGCAGACCCTTGAGCACGGTCAGCAGCGTCATGAGGTCGCCGTAGACGCGGCCCGTCTTGCCGCGGATCAGCTCCGCCATGTCGGGGTTTTTCTTCTGCGGCATGATCGACGAGCCGGTCACGAACCCCTCCGGCAGCGTGACGAAGTGGAACTCAAGGCTCGACCACAGCACCAGCTCCTCCGCAAAGCGGCTCAGGTGCGCCATGAGAAGCGCCGCCGCGCTCATCAGCTCCACGCAGAAATCGCGGTCGGACACCGCGTCGAGGCTGTTGAGGCACGGGCCGCCGTCGAAGCCGAGGGCCGCCGCCGTCATCGTCCGGTCGGTCGGGAACGTCGTCCCGGCGAGGGCGCACGCCCCGAGCGGGCACTGATTGAGCCGTGCCCTCGCGTCGCGCAGACGGCCGGCGTCGCGCACAAGCATCATCGCGTACGCGCAGAGGTAGTGGCCGAGCGTCACGGGCTGGGCGCGCTGCAGATGTGTGTACCCCGGCATGACCGCGTCGGCGTATCGCTCGGCCTGTCCGCGCAGCGCGGCGACGAGGCCGCGCACTAGATCAATCGTCTCGTCGATCTGGCCGCGCAGGTACAGCCGCAGGTCGGTGGCCACCTGATCGTTGCGGCTGCGGGCCGTATGGAGCCGCTTGCCCGCGTCGCCGACGCGGCGCGTAAGCTCCATCTCCACGAACGTGTGGATGTCCTCGGCCGTCATGTCGATCGTGAGCGCGCCGGATTCGAGGTCGGACAGGATCCCCTCGAGGCCGGATTTGATCGCCGCGGCGTCGTCCGGGGAGATGATCCCGGTCGCGCCGAGCATCGCGGCGTGGGCGAGGGAGCCGGTGATGTCCTCCCGCCACATACGGCAGTCGAACGGGATCGAGGAGTTGAGGAGCTTCGCTGTCTCGGCGACGGAGCCGCCCCAGAGATTGTTCATTACAGCTTCCCCTGCTCGCGGAGCGCCTGCACCTTCGTCGGCAGACCCCAGAGGTTGATGAACCCGGCGGACTGGGACTGGTCATAGTCGCTCTCGCCGAACGTCACAAGATCCTCGGAGTAGAGGGAGTACGGGGAGGTCATGCCGGCGGGGATGATGTTGCCCTTGTAGAGCTTGAGACGCACGGAGCCGGTGACGTATTTGTTCGACTCGTTCGCGAAGGCGGTCAGCGCCTCCTGCAGCGGGGAGTACCACTTGCCGTTGTAGATGAGGTCGGCGTAGTCGACGGCCAGCTTCTGCTTCTCATGCAGGGTGTCCTTGTCGACCGTGATCATCTCAAGCTGCTCGTGCGCGAAGTAGAGGATGGAGCCGCCCGGCGTCTCGTACACGCCGCGATCCTTCATGCCGACGAGACGGTTCTCGACGATGTCGATGATGCCGATGCCGTTCGCGCCGCCCAGCTCGTTGAGGCGCTCGATGATCTTCGACGCCTTCATCCGCACGCCGTCCACGGCGACCGGAGCGCCCTGCTCGAAGTCGATCGTCACATACGTCGGCTCGTCCGGGGCCATGATCGGGGACACGCCCATCTCGAGGAAGCCGGGCTTGTCGTAATCCGGCTCGTTCGCCGGGTCCTCGAGGTCGAGGCCCTCGTGGGAGAGGTGCCAGAGGTTCTTGTCCTTTGAATAGCTCGTCTCGCGGCTGATCCTGAGGGGGATGTTGTGCGCCTCGGCGTAGTCGATCTCCTCGTCGCGGCTGCGGATGGACCACTCACGCCAGGGGGCGATGATCTTCATATCGGGCGCGAAGCGCTTGATCGCAAGCTCGAACCGAACCTGATCGTTGCCCTTGCCGGTCGCGCCGTGGACGATCGCGTCCGCGCCCTCGGCCAGCGCGATCTCCGCGAGCTTCTTGCCGATGACCGGACGGGCGAACGCCGTGCCGAGCAGATATGTCTCGTATTTCGCGTCCATCTTGAGGGCGGGGATGATGATGTCCTCGACCATCTCGTCGACGAGGTCGGCGACGATGAGCTTCGACGCGCCGGTCTTGAGGGCCTTCTCCTCCAGCCCCTCCAGCTCGTCGGCCTGGCCGACGTTGCCGGCGACGGCGATGATCTCGCAGTTGTCGTAGTTCTCCTTGAGCCAGGGGATGATGATGGATGTGTCCAGTCCGCCCGAGTAGGCGAGGACGACCTTCTTGATATCAGACATGGGTAATTCCCTCCATTCGATTTGCAACGACGTGATTTTACGCCGAATGATGATGAATATCAATAGGTTTATGCGGAATATTATGCATAAAGCGATGATTATTTGTTTAACGCGGCGACGCTGACGCCCGGCGGCGGTTTACCGCTCCGGCGGCTCGGCGCCCTCGTACAGGGCGAAGACGGCGTCGATGACGTCGTCGTCGGTCTCCATTGTGAGGAAGCTGCCGGAGTCCTGCTCGCCGTCGCCGTCGACGTTCGAGACGGAGAAGACGAAGGCGTCGCCCTCGTCTGCGCCCTCCATCGGCGTGACGGGGCGGAGGATCATGTACGTCAGTCCGCCGAACGGCACGGTGGCGACGGGCTGAAAGCCCACGCGTTCGCCGCTGTCGTTTGTGAGGATGATGATATCGGGAGCGCTGTCCATGGCTCACCTCATGCGCTCGCGCAGCGCGTCGGTGATCGCGGCCTCGAACACGGAGCAGGCGGCGGCGTGGTAGTCGTCGAGCTTGGCGGGCACGTCGGCGGCGGCAAGCTGCGTCTCGCAGTAGGTGTCGGTATCGACGATGAACTCCCGGCGGCGGTTCGGCTTCGGGTACTCGGTGTTGAAGATGCCGTAGCGGATGGTGGCGCGGTCGGTGCCGTAATTCAGCTCGGTGGTGCACATATGGCGGGCGAGGGCGTCGCTGTTCGCGGCGAAGCGGAGACCGGCGACGAGGCCGGGGTTTACGTACTTCTGCCAGAAATCCGCGCCCAGCCCCGGGCCGGCGTCGGCCTCGGGCAGCTTGATCTCGTTGACGAAGCGCATACCGAGGCGCTTGATCTTCATGCCGGGGTACTGCGCCGCGGCGGCGTCCAGCGCCTCGACGAAAAGGTCGCGGAGGGCCTCGTAGCCCTCGTAACGCTTCTCCTCGACGAACAGGTACTCGCTGCACACGGCGACGCGGCGGGATTTGTCCTCGAGCCAGAAGTTGTTTTCGACGAAGTTGGTGGTATAGGTCTCCTTGTTGTTGCCCTGCGGCGTCTTGCGGACGGTGACCTCGGTTTTGGTGCGGTTCATCCGGTTGCGGACGGGGAAGCCCTCGAGCACGTTCATCATAGCGGCGTCCGGCTCGGCCATGGGCACGGTGCCCCGGACGAAATCGGCCCGCAGGATGACCTGCGTGATGAAATTCTTCGCGTAATGCGGCATGGGCGCTGCCTGCCTTTCGTAGTGGTGATGTGACGCACATATTATATAGGAATCGGACGCGAATGTAAAGAGAAACGCAAAACAGCGGTTGACAACCGCCCGCGATTGGTGGTATAGTAGCAGAGCACTCGATACGGAGCGGTATCGAAGTGGTCATAACGAGCTTGACTCGAAATCAAGTGACGGGCAACCGTCCGTGGGTTCGAATCCCACCCGCTCCGCCATAAACGAAGGGCAGGCTTTTTGTCTGCCCTTCTTTGTTTTCCGGCAGCTGCTCATACTGTTCTCTAAGGCAACACCGCACAAATCCTCGGGAATACACAAAGTATTCCCTGCGTTTTTTGTTTCATCTGCCGAAAAATCTGTCTGCGCAATCCGCACACCCCTATTGTGCGGTATTGCCCTAATTGAAAGCTCTGTTTCGTTACCGGGCGCAAAGCCTTGAAAACGCAGACTTTTCAAAGCGAGTACAAAGTTCTTTTTGATACTTTTTCTTTGGGGAAAAAGTATCAGCACCCGCTGGGTGCTGATTAGCTGCGTTTTCTGTTTACGCTGCGGCGGTTTCTGTGTTATATTATCATAAAAGGCTTTGCGGCCTCGGAGTCCGGGGCTTGCGCGGGGAAATACGGAGGGGGGATGATTCTTTGAGTACCTTACAGGAGCTGATTCGCTACTGCGGCGAGGAGGAGCGTCTGGGCGCGCTTCTGCTCACCGGCGAGTGGGGCTGCGGGAAGACGCATCTGATCGAAAAGGATCTGGCGGAGGCGCTGCGCTCGACACACGACATCGTTCGCGTCTCTCTGTTCAGCGTGGACAGCGTGACGGCGCTGAGCGGCGCGGTCAAAAGGCAGTGGATCCGCACCTGTACGCCGCTTCTGGGCAGGCTGGACAGGAAAAACGAGCGCGTTAGAAAAAACGGCCTGTTTCACGCGATCAGCACCCTCCTGATGTACTCCAATACGGTCGGCGGCAGCGTTGCCTCCGCGATCGCCTCCGTCGACCCTGTCGAATACATCTCCCTTGACACGCTCATCGACGAGTATTACAAAAGAGAGGAGCAAAAGCGGGTCGTGCTGGTCTTCGACGACCTGAGCCGCTCGAGGCTGGATCTGAACCAGCTCGTCGGCGCGATCAACGAATACTGCGAGAACAGGCGCTTCGCGACGATCGTCATCGCGCAGGATGCATTCATCAAATCGGTCCTGGCGGAGGATCCCGGCCTCTACAAGATGATCCGGGAGAAGACGATAAGCCGCTCGGTGCGATATATGCCGGACTATCGGGCGATCATTCACAGCATCATCACGGGCGGCAAATGGCCGGGCGCGGAATACGCGGCGTTTCTGAAAGAGAACGAACAGGTCGTCTACGACGCGCTTGTCTCCGATTCGGCGGAACGTCAGGGCACGCTCGGGAAATACCACAACCTTCGCAGTATGAGCTGCGCGCTGCGGGATTTTGCCCGGCTCTACGATCTTATGGCGGAGCGTGAGCTTCCGTATATCGCGCAGTATCTGTATACGTTCATCGCCTATACCCTCGTCTCGAGAAACGGCGTGAGCAAAAACGGTCAGCCCTGCTTCGAGGTCGAGGACGCGGAAATGAAACAGCTCTATCCGCAGTACAGCGCGGAGCGGATGCCGGAGAGCATCCGGCAGTGGGTCGAGTTCGGCGTCTGGGAGGAGGACGAGATCGTCAGGGACATCTCCGATCATGAAAAAAGGACGC
>CAJOFW010000116.1:0-1034 GCA_905234005.1 uncultured Oscillospiraceae bacterium | reverse complement strand
GCCGCGATGGGTGATCGGTTTTTATGCGGTTATCCGTTCTTCTCCGGCGTCGGGTACAGAAGCTCGGCGCTCTGCTCGAGGTATGTCACGCCGACGTAATCGGGGAACGCCTTCTGCATCGCCACGATGTACTCCGTCGCCGACGTGCTCGCGGAGAGGATGCTCTCCGTCCGGCGGATGTCCTTCACGACGCTGTCGATCTCGGAGACGAGGATCGGACTGCCGGCCGTGGGCAGGATGATGTAGAGGTCAACGTCGCCGGCGCCGCCGCTCTTCTGACCGGGGTCGCCGGACGCGCCGCCGGACTTGAACGCCTGCAGGGTCTCGGCCGCGTCCTCCATCTCCTGGGAGCTTGCGTAGGGCGCGAACGTATCCTTGCCGTACGCGTCGATCAGGATGGCCCGCACGTCGGGGATCACGACCGCGTCCGCGGCCTCGTCCTCCGGCTCATCGCTCGCGCCGGCGAGCTTTGTCAGGCGGAACTCGATCCCGTCGACCGTGAGCGTCACCGGCTCGTCGTCGGCGGTGTACGCGGCGTTTTCGTAAAGCTCCTTCAGCGTCTCGGCGGGGTCGTCCTCCCCGAGCGCCGCCTTGATATCGGCGAGCGAATAGACGGTCACGTCGTCGAGCGCCTCGGCGTCGTCCGCCTCGGCGACGATGATGCTCTGCAGCTTGCCGTCCAGCGTGGCGACATAGTCGAGCCACTCGTCAACCGACTCCTGCGCCTCGGGCAGCGTCAGGCCGACGATCGCGTCGCCCTTCCCGACGGCGTACGCCGTGCCGGCCGCCTCGTCGCTGGCGAGGTAGGTGTAGAGCTTCGCGTCCGTGAAGTCGTAGATCGTGACGACGCCGTTATCGAGCTTCACGGTCGTGGTCTTGATCGCCTCGTTCGACGCGCCGGCGTTGCCGGAAGCCTTCTTATTGCCGCCCGGGTTGCCGGAGGGCTTGTTGTTGCCGCCGGGATTGCCGGAAGCGCCGCCCTGTTCGCCGCCGGGTTCGGTCGTCGGGTCGCTGCTGCCGCCCGGTTCGGTCGT
>CAJOFW010000115.1 GCA_905234005.1 uncultured Oscillospiraceae bacterium | reverse complement strand
TCCGGCGGCGTATCAGTATTCCGCCTCGATTTCGCGGACGCGGCGGAGGAGATACTCGTTGACCGGCGTCTCGATGCCGAGCCTTTCGCCGTACCGGATGACGACGCCGGCGAACATATCCACCTCGGAGCGGCGGCGCTGGCGGCGATCCTGCCCCATCGAGGGCAGGGCGGCGGGGTCGAGCGAGCGCAGTATGCCGAGGTACTGTTTGACCTCCCTCTCCCCCACCGGTATCCCCAGCGCACGGGCAATCGCGGCGACCTCCCGCATCGCGCCGGTCATCATCGCGTACGCCTCGGCGCCGTGCTCCATGCAGGGGCCGTAGCCCGCGTCGTAGACCATGCAGACCTGGTTGCAGCCCACGTTTGTCATGAATTTGCACCACTGGCGGTAGCGGATGTCCGTCTCGCGTGTGTACGGCAGACCGACCTCGTCGAAGAACGCGCAGACGCGCTCAAGCTTCTCCGCGAGCACGGCCCGAACCCCGTCGGGCGCGTCCGACGGCACGCCGACACAGAGCTGTCCGGCCTTTGAATAGGTCAGCGTCGAGCCGTAGCGCTGCGCGTCCATCTCCTGCGAGACGGAGTAGAGAACCTTCTCCGCGCCGTAGCGTTCGGCGAGGATATCCTCGCTGTCCACGCCGTTCATCAGGGAGATGATGATCGTGTCCTCCCCCACCGACGACGCCATCGTATCGAGCGCGTCAGTAAGATCGGGATACTTCACCCCGACGAGCACAAGATCGGCGACCGCCGCCTCGTCCGGCGTGACGATGACGGGCTTTATCTCCGCGCCGTTGATCGTATAGCGCTCCTGTCCGTGGCGGGCCTTGCGGGCGGCGTCCATGACGTAGGCGGGCTGGCTCTCGCCGAGGCCGTTTCGGATCGGCATGCCGAAGAGCAGACCGAGCGCCCCCATGCCGATGATGTTCACTGTTTTGATGGGCTGCAGGATGCTTCCTCCTGCAAAAGCCTCCGGCATGGCCGGAGGCTTTGCAGGTTGTCAAAGAAGGCTCTTTGACAACCTGTATGATCCAATTCGAGGGGGCCTTTGCCCCCTCGAGCTCCCCCGCTGCTCTATAATCCAGCGGGTGAGCGTCGTTTTTTGACAGTCTCCGCAAAGCCTCCGGCATGGCCGGAGGCTTTGATGATGTATCGGTTATCGGTGCGGTGCCGGTCGGCGATTACTTGCCGCCCATGCCCTTCGCGGAGAAGTACGGGCCGCCGAACTCGTCCTTGACGGCCTGCTTCGCGGCCTCGAGGTCAGCCACGTTGACCGCCGCGAGAGCGGCGTTGACCGCGTCGTGATCGAGCGCGGGCAGGCTGAGGATCTCGCGGGCCTCCGCCGGGGTGGCAGGCTCGTCGCCGTAGGCGCGGATCGCGTTCGCGGCGCGCTCGACGAGCATCATGTTGGTGGCCATGATCTTCTTGCCGTCCTTGTCCTTGCCGAAGACGACGTTGTCCTCCATGCCGACGCGGACGCCGCCGCCGTTCGCGATGGCGGCGAACATCGTGGGCAGGTGACCCTTGCCGATGCCGAACGCGGACCAGGTGATCTCCTTGGGCAGAGCGCCCTCGAACTGAAGCCGGCGCATCTCGTCAAGCATGAGCTGGAGCTGGCCGGGGGTGGCGTCCATGCCGCCCATGACGCCCATGCAGAACTGGAAGTGCAGCGGGGCCACGACGTAGCCCTGCTTCCAGTAGGCGCCGATGGCGCGCAGAGCGCCGAGGTCGAAGATCTCAAACTCGGGCTTGATGCCGCGCTCCTGATAGAGCTTGCCGAGCGTCATCAGCATCTCGGGGCTGTTGTGGAACACGCCGCCGGGGATGCCCCAGTTGAAGGAGGACGCGTCAAACGTGCCCATCTCGATGCCGGGGACGTTCTTGTGGTGCAGCATACGCATGGCGTTGCCGTAGGGGGAGTCGTCGGAGACGCGGTTGTCGCCGGAGGACGTGCAGTTGACGATGATGTCGCACTCCTTGTTGGCGCGGATGAGCTTGATGGTCTCGTAGAACTTGACGGGATCCATGACGCCCATGCCGGCGTCGTCGCGCATATGCAGGTGGGCGACGGAAGCGCCGAGCTTCCAGCACTCAAAGACCTGCTCCGCGATCTGCTCGGGGGTCTCGGGGACGTTGTAGCCGGCGGGGGTGACGGCGCCGGTAAGAGCAACGGTGATGATTCTCTTTGCCATAGGTAATAAACTCTCCTGTTTGATATTTGCAGATAGGATTACAGACGCTCGTGCATCTTCAGAAGGGAAATGATGATGTTGTCACGGAAGGACGCGATCTCGGGCTTGGTGTTGCCGATGACGGGCGGGAAGTGCGCCATCTCGGGGATGATCTGGTCGCCGGAGAGGTCGGCCCATTCGGCGGGGACCTTTTTCATGTCGGAGATGTCCGCGAACACGGCGTCGGTCATCGCGCCGAACTTGATCGCGCAGCCCTTGAGGCCGAGGTCGCCGCCGCCCAGCTCGTAGTTCATGGCGGGGCCGAAGGCCGCGAGGCGCAGGCCGGGGCCGAACGTCCAGGCGTTGTCCGCGTCCTCCATGGAGCAGACGCCCTCGCACACGAGCGCGATCTCCTCACGCCACAGGGCGTGCATGAGACGGTTCGCGATGAAGCCGTTCTTCTCGATGTTCAGAACAACGGGGGCCTTGTCGTACTTCGCATAGAACTCCCGGGCCAGGGCGATCGTCTCGGGGGAGGTCTTCTCGCCGCCGCAGATCTCGATCAGGGGCAGCAGATACGCCGGGTTGAACGGGTGGCCGACGATGATGCGCTCGGGGTGCTTCGCCTCGGCCGCGATCAGCGTCACGGGCGTGCCGGAGCTGGAGGAGGCGATGATGGCGTCCTCGGGCAGGTACTGCTCCATGACCGCGACCATCTTGTGCTTCTCCTCGGTGTTCTCCGGGCCGTTCTCCTGCACGAAGTAGACGCCGGTGAACGCCTCGGCGGGGTCGGTCGTGAACCTGATCTTCTCCCAGATGCCCTCGCCGCTCGATACGATGCCGTATTTGATGTAGGTGTCGATAGCCTCCTGTACCTTGGGCTTCGAGCGCTCGATGGAGCCCTCGCTGCGGACGAATACGTTCACGTTGAGGCCCTTGAGGGCGAAATACGCCGCGAAGCCGCCGCCGATCGTGCCGGCGCCGTACATGGCGATGGTTTTGATGTCTTCGACTCTCATGTTGGTAATAACTCCCTATATACTAGATGTTCCGTCCCCCGCGCAGAGCGAGGGACGGAAGAAAACCTGTGGCTTTAGACCGCAATCACGAGGTGGCGACCAGACCGCCGTCGGGATAGATGGTGGTGGCGGTGACCATATCGGAAGCCGCGGAGGCCAGGAAGATGGCCGGGCCGACGACGTCGATCTCGTAGCCGATGCGCTGCGCGGGCAGAGCGCCGGCGATGCCGTTGCGGACGTTCTCGTCGGGAGGCAGCAGGCCGACCATCATCGGGGTGTAGGTGATCGTGGGGCCGATGGCGTTGACCTGGATGTTCGGACGCAGGTCGGCGGCGTAGGCCTTGGTCAGCATCTCAACGGCGCCCTTGGTGGTGTTGTAGGGGACGTTGCCGTTGCCGCCGTTGGCGACGGCGCGGATGCCGCGGACGGAGCCGAAGTTGATGATCTTGCCGTAGCCCTGGTTGGGGTTGGCCTTGCCGTGCTCGAACTGGTCGGCGGGAACCTGATCGGCGCCCTCGATGTTGTTGGACTTCATCCAGTTGCCGAAGTACTTGCAGGTGAGCATGAGGGAGGTGATGTTGACGTCGAGCATCTGCTTGAAGAAGTCGGTGTCGATCTCCCAGGACCACATCTTGCGGTTGATGCCCTGCGCGTTGACGAGGATGTCGCAGCCGCCGATGCCGTCGGGGCCGGTGACGGTCTCAACCGCCTGCTTGATGAATTCCTCGTTGGACGCGTCGCCGGCGATGTACATGACCTTGACGCCGGGGGCGGCCTTGGCCTCGATATCCTTCACGGCCTCCTGCAGCTTGCCCTCGTTGCGGGCGGAGATGCAGACGGAGCAGCCGTTCGCCGCGTAACCCTCGGCGATGGCCTTGCCGAAGCCGCCGTGGCCGCCGAAGATCATGGCCTTCTTGCCGCTGATGTCGAACATTTTGGTGAGATCACCGGAATATACCTTGGGCATGATGAATCAGTCTCCTTTATAATGTATTTTGAGGATATTTATAAGGTTTCCAGAGGAGACCTGTCAGGCCTCCTCCGGGAAGATTATACGGAATTACTTCGTGGGCTCAGGACGGTAGGGCTTGTAGTAGCCCGGGGTGTCGTTGTGCTTGAACGGGTTCTCGATCTCGCCGGCCTCGACCTTCTTGAACCACTCGGCGGCCTTCTTCGGCATGTCGACCCAGCTCTCGGAGGTCTGGGGCTTCTGCATGTCGGTCGTGGCATAGCGCCAGTCGTTGACGCGGGAGATGTACTTCTCGTCCTGCTGGCTGGAGTTCTCGTCGCCCAGCTCGCCGGCGGCGATGCGGAGGAGGGAGCCGTACTGCTCGGAGACGGTGTGCAGCTTGAAGTCGTCCATGAGCCACTTGCGGACCGGGCGCTTCATGATGTTCGCCATGATCGTGCGGTTCTCATAGGACATCTTCTTCCACATGCGGGCGATCTCCCACGCACGGGCCTGGGCCTGGCCCTTGGGCACGACCTCGGACACGAAGCCGTAGTCGAGCATTTCCTTCGCCGTCATCTGACGGGTGGTGGAGAGGTAGTAGTTGCCGCGCTTGGCGCCCATGTAGAACTGGCAGAGGCCGCCCATGCCGTCGCCGGGGACGAGGCCGCCCTGGCCGTGGGGGACTTCCATGACGCAGTCCTCGGTGACGATCGTGAGGTCGGCGAGGAGGGCGGAATCCCAGTGGAAGCCGGGGCCGGGGATGGCGCCGATGGTGGGCACGTCGATGTCGAACGCCATGTTCTTGAAGAGGTTGGTGTCGTCGAAATACTGATGCTGGAAGCGCTGAGTGGGCAGCTCAGAGTAGGTCTCCCAGCCATCGGGGTCGGACTCGATCATCCAGTTGTCGCCGAGCATGGTGAAGATGACGATCTCGTTCTTCATGTCCATGCCGATCATGCGGGCAAGCTGGCCGACGGCGCGGTGGGCCAT
>CAJOFW010000114.1 GCA_905234005.1 uncultured Oscillospiraceae bacterium | reverse complement strand
ATGGCCGGCTCCTCGGAGAGCATGAAGTTGATGAATATCTCCGCAAGCTCCTTGTCCTGGCAGCAGGACGGGATGCACATCGCGTCGACGAAGTAGTTCGTCGGCTCGGGGTAGTAGAACTGCAGGTCGACGCTGTCGGCCTCGGCGTCGAGCATCGTGAAGTAGTCGCCGGCGTAGTACGCGGCGATGGCGGCCTCGCCGGCCTCCATGAGGTTGTAGATCTCGTCCATGACGTAGCTCTTCACGAGGGGCCGCTGCTCGAGCAGCGCGGCGAGGGCGTCGTCCCAGACGGCGTAGTCCTCGGTGTTCACGTCCGCGCCGGCGCGGTACATGGCTGTGCCGAAGGCGTCACGGGAGTTGTTGAACTGCAATATCTTCCCGGCGTATTTCTCGTTCCACATAAGCTCCCACGTACCGGTGTCCTCCTCGTCGACGACGTTCGCGTCGTAGATGATGCCGATGATGCCGTAGGTGTATGGGACGGTGTAGAGGTTGTCGGGGTCGTAGTAGAGGTTGCGGAAGCTCTCGCTGATATAGTCGTAGTTCGGGATGTTGCCGAAATCGAGAGGCAGCAGCATATCCTCGCTCAAAAGGCGGTCGATCATGTAGTCCGAGGGGATGATCACGTCGTAGCTGACCGCGCCGGAGGCGAGCTTCGCGTACATATCCTCGTTGCTCGCGAATGTCGAGTAGTTCACCTTGATCCTCTCGCCGTATTCCTCGCGGTACCACCTCTCGAACGCCTTGATCGTATCGAGCGAGCCCTCGGAGCCGTCGGAGATATACTCGCCCCAGTTGTAGACGTTCAGCACGCGGGGGTTGTTGTCGGCCGCGGCGACGATGATGACGACGGCGGCGACGACGCACAGCCCGCCGGCCGCGGCGACGGCGAGGAGCTTTTTCCGGCCGGACAGCAGCGGCGGCTCACGTTTGATGCGTTCGGCCCGGGCGGCGGCCCGTTCGGCCCGGCGGGCGGCGCGTCTGGCGCGACGGGCGGCGCGTATCTCACGGCTGTCGTCGCCGCCCGTGAGGTTCGAGAGCATCATGAGCGCGAGGATGACGAAGAAGATGATCGTCGCGAGGGCGTACATCTTGGGCGTGACGGTCTTTTTCGTCATGTTGTAGATGCGGATGGGCAGCGTCTGGAAGCCCGTGCCGGTCGTGAAATAGCTGATGACGAAGTCGTCGAGCGAGAGCGTCAGCGACATGATAAAGCCCGTGATGATGCCCGGCATAAGCTCGGGCACCTCCACCTTGATGAACGCCCGGAACGGTGTGCAGCCGAGATCCATCGCCGCCTCGGGCAGGGATTTGTCCATCTGGCGGAGCTTCGGCAGCACCTGCAGGATGACGTAGGGCAGGCAGAACGTGATATGGGCGATCAGGAGCGTGCCGAAGTTCAGGCTCGTCGCGAGGCCGAACAGCCGCCCGACGAACACGAACATGAGCATCATCGAGATGCCCGTGATGATATCCGGGTTCACCATCGGGATGTTCGTCACGGAGTCGAGCGCCGTGCGGATGTAGCGGCTGCGCAGCCGGTCGATGCCGACGGCGGCGGCGGTGCCCATGACCGTCGCGATTGTCGCGGCGCTGGCGGCCACGATCAGCGTGTTCTGGACGGATTTGAGCGTGTCGCTGTCGCGTATAAGCTCCCCGTACCACTTGAAGCTGAAGCCCGAGAACACCGAGAGGCTCCGTGCCTCGTTGAACGAGAACACGAGCAGGATGACGATCGGCGCGAACAGGAAGATGAATATAAGCGCGGTATAGATTTTTCCGGATGTCTTCATAGGGCGCCTCCCTCCGGGGTCTTATCCACGAAGCGCCGCAAAAGCGCCATGCAGACGAGCAGGATGACCATGAGTATAAACGCGATGGCGGCGGCGAAGTGGAGGTTGTTCGCCGTGTACTGGCCCTCGATCGCGTCGCCGATCAGGAAGAATTTCCCGTCGCCGAGCTTCTGGGAGATGTAGAACGTGCTGATGGACGGGATGAGCACCATCGTGACGCCGTTGAGCACACCGGGCAGGCTGAGCGGGAAGATGACACGCTTCAGCACGCCCCATCCCGAGCAGCCGAGGTCGCGGGCGGCCTCGAGAAGCTTCACGTCGAGCTTTGCCATGACCGAGTACAGCGGCAGGACCATGTACGGGAAGTAGTCGTACACCATGCCGATGACGACGGCGGTCTCCGTGCCGATGATCTTCACACGGGGCAGCCCGATCGCGGCGAGGAAATTGTTGAGGATGCCCGTGTCCTGCAGGATCGTCATCCACGCGTAGGTGCGGATCAGGAAGTTCATCCACATCGGGATCATGATGAACGTGATGATCAGCGTCTGCGTCCGCTCCGGCGCACGGGAGATGATATAAGCGAGCGGGTAGCCCATGAGAAGGCATATGACCGTCGATATGACCGCGAGCTTGAGCGAGCGCCAGAAGATCAGGAGGTAGGTGTGCACCTCGCGTGTGCCGGCCTCGTCGGTGACCGAGGAGGTCGTCGTGAAGAAGCGGGTGATGTTTGAAAGCGTGAACCGGAAGCTGTTGTCCGTGAACGCGTAGTACGCCACGAAGACGAGCGGCACGACGATGAACAGCGCGGCCCACGTCCCGTAGGGCGCCAGCGTCAGCCGCCGTATGAGCCTGTCTCTCTTCATTCCTCCGCCTCGCCTTCCGCGTCGGACAGCTCGTCAAGCTCGTTCGAGAACGACGAGTAATCGCCGAACATGCCCGAGTATTCGCTCTTTTTCATGACGTGGATCGCGTCCGGCTCGATGTACAGGCCGATGCGCTCGTCCTCGCTGACGAAGTCGGTCGTCTGGATCATCCACTTGAAGCCGCCGATATCGACGATGACCTCGTAGTGGACGCCCATGAACGTGACGGACGTGACGACGCCCGTGAGCATCCCGTCCCCGACGGGGACGATGTCCACGTCCTCCGGGCGGACGACGACGTCCACCGGCTCGTTCGGGGCAAAGCCTTTGTCGAGGCAGTTGAAGATGTGGCCCGAGAAGGAGACGGACAGGTCGCCGAGCATGACGCCGTCGAGGATGTTCGACTCGCCGATGAAGTCCGCGACGAAGGCGTTCTGCGGCTCATTGTAGATATCTGTGCTCGTGCCGATCTGCTGGATGCGGCCGTCGCTGATGACGACGATCGTATCGGACATCGACAGCGCCTCCTCCTGGTCGTGCGTGACGAAGACGAACGTGATGCCCGTGGCCTTCTGGATGCGCTTGAGCTCCTGCTGCATATCCTTGCGCAGCTTCAGATCGAGCGCCGCGAGCGGCTCGTCGAGCAGCAGAACACGGGGGTGGCTGATCAGCGCCCGGGCGATGGCGACGCGCTGCTGCTGGCCGCCGGAGAGGTTCGTGACGCCCCGGTTCCGGAAGCCCTTCAGCTCCACCATCGAGAGCATCTCGTCCACACGGGCCTCGATCTCGTCCCTGGGGACGCGCTTTTCACGCAGGGGGAAGGCGATGTTCTCGAACACGTTCAGGTGCGGGAACAGCGCGTAGCGCTGGAAGACGGTGTTGACGTTCCGCCTGTGGGGCGGAACGTCGTTGATGCGCTCGCCCATGAACAGCACGTCACCGGCGTCCGGCGTCTCAAAGCCGCCGATTATGCGCAGCGTCGTCGTCTTGCCGCAGCCGGACGGGCCGAGCAGCGTGACGAACTCGTTGTCGTAGATGTCGAGACTGATGTTGTCGAGCACGGTCTGGCCGTCGTAGGCCTTGGAGATGTTTTTAAGCTCGATGATCTTATTCATGGACGCGCCTCCTGAAAGTAAAAAGTGGAGCGTGCCTTTTGAGCACACTCCACTTGTCGGGTATCGCGCAGCGCCGCGGCCGCACGGACAGTGCGGGGCGGTTGGCTCCCAATGGGCGTTTAGAGTCTTGACCGGCAAACAGGATGCCTTTTGCTTACTCTTATTGACCATTTCACAAGCTTGTATGCCGCAGGGCAGACGCGGTTATAAAGTAACCAACTTATAAAACTGAGCTTTTAACTCAATCAATAAGGCAACAGAAGCTGCCACCGCACGCGGGCGGAAAATCGGCATTCGACCCGGCTGTCCGTGTGGCCTCGGCCGTCCCGGAGGGAACGGCGGTCGTTATCCTGCTTTGAAAACTCTTTCGAAAACGGTTCGGCACCCGCTTCGCTGGGCTGCCGAACCGGAAGGCTGCGCTGCGCTCAGCGCACTCACCCCGCCTTGCGGGGTTCGCACGTTCGCTCCGCGAGAGGAATTTTTTCCGAAAACGCGGTTTCCGGAAAAAATATCCAATTATATTTGCGCCTGCGGGCGCAAACTCTGCGAGGCAACGGGGATTTGCGAGCAGGTACCTCTTTCGACGCTTCCAATTGAGACAAGCGTCATTTTAGCAACATCGCCCCCGTTTGTCAAGACGAAAATCGAATTCTATCGGAATATGCGGCGGCGGCGGCGCTGTATCACGCAATATGATCTTTATCCCCGCCGATCCCGGCGCTAGATCAGGTGATACAGCTCGTTGTACCGGTACAGGAACGTAACGAGCTGGTAACGGGCGCAGCTCGCGGCCGGGGAGAACGTCGTGGGCGACGTGCCCTTTGTGACGCCGGCGTCGGCGGCCCAGAGGACGGCGGCGTACCACGGATCGGATTTCGAAACGTCGGTGAACGGATTCCCGAGGCCCGTGACGGCCGGTCTTCCGGCCATGCGGTAGAGCATCAGCGCGATCTGCCCGCGTGTGACCGTGCCGTCGGGGTTGAACGTCGTTTTCGACGTCCCCTTCACGACGCCCTCGCTGTACGCCCAGAGCACGGCCTTATAGTACGGGTCGGAGCGCTTCACATCCCGGAACGGGTTCGATACGCCGGATACGTCGGGCTTGCCGGCGAGGCGGTAGAGCATCAGGGCGAGCTGTCCGCGTGTGCAGTCGTCGTCGGGACTGAAGGTCGTCGCCGACGTGCCCTTCACGATGCCGTTCACATAGGCCCACCTGACATAGCGGTAGTAGGCGACGTCTATCGGAACGTCGTCGAATATCACGCCCGGCGCCGGCGTCGGCATGGAGGTCGGCGTGGGGGTCGGGGTAGGCGTGGGTTTCACCGTTGGCGTCGGCGTCGGCGTTGGGGTAGACGTGGGCTTCACC
>CAJOFW010000113.1 GCA_905234005.1 uncultured Oscillospiraceae bacterium | reverse complement strand
CGAACGCGTGCAGAACGAGCTGCGGGAGCTTTCCATGCCGTCCGTCCGGTTTGAGACGCGCATCACGCCCGTGACCGAAAAGCCCGGCTTCGGGCCGAAGGGCGCGGACGACGTGGTCTTTCTCATGAGCGCGAACGCCGGCGAGACGCCGGGCCGCATCGCCCGGATCGCCTCCGGCGGCGAGCTGAGCCGCATCATGCTCGCGTTGAAGACCGTGTTCGGGGAGAACGATCCCGTCCCGACGGCGGTGTTCGACGAGATCGACACCGGCGTGTCCGGCGTCGCGGCGAGCCGTGTCGGGGAGAAGCTGTCCGGCATCGGACGGGCAAGGCAGGTGCTCTGCGTGAGCCATCTGCCGCAGATCGCGGCCATGGCGGACGCGCAGTACCGCATCGCGAAATCCGAACGCGGCGGCAGAACCTATACGACCGTCGACGAGCTTGACCGTCCGGGACGCCGCGCCGAGCTTGCCCGTCTGACCGGCGGCGACAGCGTGACGGAGCTGACCCTCGCCTCGGCGGAGGAGCTTCTGTCCTCGGCTGACGCGTGGAAGGATGCGGCGCGGATGAACGCCGAACGGAAAGGGACGGAAGCATGAGATATAACCGCTATTTCCCCTGCGCACGGCTGTGGCCGGCGTACCCCCTCGGGGGGCGTTGACGACATCTGAACCGGCACGGTTTCATACATATATAGATAAATAGATACAATCATCTGAAAATACAACCATCTCTGTGAACACCAAAAGGAGAAACCTATATCATGCAGATTTACGAAGAGCTCGTCGCGCGCGGCCTGATCGCGCAGGTGACGAATGAGGATGAGATTCGCACGATGCTGAACGAGGGAAAGGCCACGTTCTACATCGGCTTCGACTGTACGGCGGACAGCCTGACGGCGGGCCACTTCATGGCGCTGACGCTCATGAAGCGCCTGCAGGCGGCGGGGAACAAGCCCATCGCCCTGATCGGCGGCGGCACGACGATGATCGGCGACCCCTCGGGCCGGTCGGATATGCGCAAGATGCTGACGAAGGAGGACATCGACCACAACGCCGAGTGCTTCAAGCGGCAGATGGAGCGGTTCATCGACTTCTCGGACGGCAAGGCCATGATGATCAACAACGCCGACTGGCTGCTCGATCTCAACTACGTGGAGCTTCTGCGTGAGGTCGGCGCGTGCTTCTCGGTCAACAACATGCTCCGCGCCGAGTGCTACAAACAGCGCATGGAGAAGGGCCTGAGCTTCCTCGAGTTCAACTACATGATCATGCAGTCCTACGACTTCTACTACCTGTACCAGCACTACGGCTGCAATATGCAGTTCGGCGGCAACGACCAGTGGTCGAATATGCTCGGCGGCACGGAGCTGATCCGCCGCAAGCTCGGCGAGGACGCGCACGCGATGACGATCACGCTCCTGACCGACTCCCAGGGCAACAAGATGGGCAAGACCGCCGGCAACGCCGTGTGGCTCGACCCGAACAAGACCTCGCCCTACGACTTCTTCCAGTACTGGCGCAACGTGGACGACGCGGACGTGATGAAGTGCATCCGGATGCTGACGTTCCTGCCCCTCGAGCAGATCGAGGAGATGGACGGTTGGCGTGACGCCCAGCTCAATACCGCCAAGGAGATCCTGGCCTACGAGCTTACAAAGCTCGTCCACGGCGAGGAGGAGGCGGAGAAGGCCCGTTCCGCCGCGAAGGCGCTGTTCGGCGCGGGCAACGCGTCCGACATGCCCGAGACGGAGATCACCGAGGCCGACCTCACCGACGGCGCGATGGACATCAAGGCGATGCTCGTAAAGGCCGGCCTGTGCAAGTCCAATTCCGAGGCCCGGCAGAACATCACCCAGGGCGGCGTGATGCTCAACGGCGAGAAGGTCACGGACATATACCTCGCCGTGCCCGCCGAAACCCTCCGCGACGGCGCGCTCCTGCGGCGCGGCAAGAAGAACTACGCGAAGATCATCCTGCGGTGACAGATTAACCTGCGGTATGGCGATTACTCTGCGGTAAGCGTTAACGGCCCGCAATACACCCACGGCTCCGGCGGTCGAGGCATCGCCGGAGCATTTTTTCGCGCCGCCGCCGTTTTATGCTTTGCACGGCGGGGAATCTGTGCTATAATAACCATGATTGACCGCATTTCAAGCAAAGCGCCTGTCCATGGCAAAGGAAGGTTTTAGACAATCATGTCATTTCTCAATAAATTATTCGGCTCCCACTCGGAGCGCGAGCTGAAAAAAATACGCCCGATCGTCGATCAGATCGAGGCGCTCGAGGACGAATACCGCGCCCTGACCGACGAACAGCTCAAGGCCAAGACACAGGAATTCAAATCCCGCCTCGCCGCCGGGGAGACGACCGACGACATCCTCCCGGAGGCGTTCGCCACCGTGCGTGAGGCGGCCGACCGCGTGCTCGGCCTGCGGCCGTTCCGCGTTCAGCTCATCGGCGGCGTCGTGCTCCACCAGGGCCGCATCGCCGAGATGAAGACCGGCGAGGGCAAGACGCTCGTCGCCGTGCTCCCGAGCTACCTGAACGCCCTCGAGGGCGAGGGCGTTCACATCGTCACCGTCAACGACTACCTCGCCCGCCGCGACTCGGAGTGGATGGGCAAGGTGCACGCGTTCCTCGGCCTGACCGTCGGCCTCATCGTCCACGGCCTGACGCGTGAGGAACGGCAGGCGGCGTACAACGCCGACATCACCTACGGCACCAACAACGAGATGGGCTTCGACTACCTCCGCGACAACATGGCCCTCTACAGGAAGGACATGGTTCAGCGCGGCCACTTCTTCGCGATCGTGGACGAGGTCGACTCGATCCTCATCGACGAGGCCCGCACACCGCTCATCATCTCCGGTCAGGGCGACGAGAGCACCGACCTGTACAGCCGGGCCGACGACTTCGTTCGCACGCTTCGGCGCGGCGTCGTCGTTTCCGTGGAGGACAAGACCGAATTCGAGGAGGCCGACGAGAACGCCGACTACCTCGTCGACGAGAAGGCCCGCACGGCGAGCCTGACGGAGCGGGGCATCAGAAAGGCCGAGAGCTTCTTCGGCATCGAGAACCTGTCCGACATCGAGAACACGACGCTGTCCCACCACATCAACCAGGCCATCAAGGCCCACGGCGTCATGAAGCGCGACATCGACTACGTCGTCAAGGACAACGAGGTCATCATCGTCGACGAGCACACGGGCCGTCTCATGCTGGGCCGCCGGTACTCGGAGGGCCTGCATCAGGCCATCGAGGCCAAGGAGCACGTCGAGGTGCAGCGCGAGAACAAGACCCTCGCCACCATCACGTTCCAGAACTATTTCCGCCTCTACGGGAAGCTGTCCGGCATGACCGGCACGGCGCTGACCGAGGAGGAGGAGTTCATGTCGATCTACAACCTCGACATCATCGAGATCCCCACGAACAAGCCCGTCGCCCGAATCGATCACCCCGACGTCGTCTACAAATCCGAGGCCGGAAAGAACCGGGCGATCATCAGCCAGATCATGACCTGCAACGCCAAGGGCCAGCCCGTCCTCGTCGGCACGGTCAGCATCGAAAAGAGCGAATACCTCTCGTCCCTGCTCAAAAAGCGCGGCATCGCCCACAGCGTTCTGAACGCCAAGCAGCACGAGCGCGAGGCGGAGATCGTAGCGCAGGCCGGTAAGCTCGGCGCGGTCACGATCGCGACGAACATGGCCGGCCGCGGCACCGACATCACCCTCGGCGGCAACGCCGAATACCTCGCCCGACAGGACCTCAAAAAGGCCGGCTACGAGGAGGAGGTCATCTCCCAGGCCACCGGCTACGCCGACACCGACGACGAAACAATTCTTGAGGCACGCGCCCTCTTCGCCGAACGCATGGCCGCCCACCGGGAGGTCACGGGCGCGGAGGCCGAACAGGTCCGGGCGGCCGGCGGCCTCTTCATCCTCGGCACCGAACGCCACGACGCCCGCCGCATCGACAACCAGCTCCGCGGCCGGTCGGGCCGTCAGGGCGACCCCGGCGAGAGCCGGTTCTTCATCGCGCTGACGGACGACGTCATGCGCCTGTTCGGCTCCGAGCGCGTCATGAACATGATGGAGACGCTCGGCATCGACGAGGACACCCCCATCGACCACAAAATGCTCTCGAACGCCATCGAGCAGGCCCAGCGCACGGTCGAGAGCCGCCACTTCCAGGCCCGTAAAAACACCCTCGAGTACGACGACGTCATGAACGTCCAGCGCAACATCATCTACGAGCAGCGCCGGAAGGTGCTCGACGGCGAGGACATCCGCGAGTACATCCACGGCATGCTCGAGCAGGTCATAGACAGCACCGTCCGCGACGGTCTGGCCGGTATGCCGCACCCCGAGACGGTGGAGCAGCTCGAGATCGTCCTGGAGCCGTTCTATAAAATCTTCCTGCTGCCCGGGCAGATCGCCGCCGAAAACGGCCTGTCGGGCCTGACGGCGGAGGCGCTGAACGAAAAGCTCCTCGCCATCGCCGACGGGGTCTACGCCCGGCGTGAGGAGGAGTTCGGCAAAATGCCGGACGGCACCCCGGTCATGCGTGAGCTGGAGCGCGTCATCATGCTCCGCGTCGTCGACGAGTACTGGATGGAGCACATCGACGCGATGGACGACCTTCGTCAGGGCATCGGCCTGCGCGCCTACGGCAACGTCAAGCCCATCGACGCGTACAAGCAGGAGGGCTTCGATATGTTCGAGGCCATGGTGCAGGGCATCCGCGAGGAGGTCGTGCGCCGCCTGTTCACCGTCCGCGTCCGGCGTGAGCAGTCGATCGAGCGCAAGAGCGTGGCGAAGGCGAACGTCAACAACGTCGGCGGCGATTCGACCGCCAAACGCCAGCCCGTCCGCAAGGCGAAGAAGCCGGGCCGCAACGACCCGTGCCCCTGCGGCAAGTGGAAGGCGGACGGCAGCCGTCCGCTCAAATATAAAGAGTGCTGCGGCCGCAATGCGTGAGCCGGTTGTACTGACGAGCGGGCTTCTCGCCTGCAGGCACGGCTTCTCGACACGGCTCGGCGGCGTGAGCGGGGGAATATACGAGAGCCTGAATCTCGGCCGCATCGACACCCTTGGCGGCGACCCCGCCCTTGTCCGCGAAAACTGGGCGATCTTCGGCGAGGCGACCGGCATCGACAC
>CAJOFW010000112.1 GCA_905234005.1 uncultured Oscillospiraceae bacterium | reverse complement strand
GGCTATCGGTTATGCCCGGGTGGACAACAGCTATTCCGTTGCCAACTGCGGCATCCTGGGCATGCTGGAGGCGGGAAGCGTGAGCTGGGGCCTCTCACAGGAATCCGGCTACAACGCCATGGTGTACGCCACGAACGGCGGCGTCATCGAGCTTGGCGATATGAACGGCCCCCGGAGCTGTCTGCGCGGCTGGGGCCAGATCCAGAACGGCGTCTTCGCCACCGGCGCGGGCATGTACCGCACCGAGGGCGAGACGGACGGCGTGACGGTGAGCGCCGGCACCGCCGAGGCGTATGTGTATAACGCGGACATCTGGGTGTCCGGCTGGAACGGACACGTCACCGACGCCACCCGGGGCGGCTTCGTGTACATCGAGGACGTGGAGGGCTACTCCGGCTATCCCGGCTCCATCCTCGGCAACGGCTCCGGCCTCACCACCGACACCGGCGACGGCATGGTCATCGCGAAGGACAGCCGCATCGAGGTGTTCGGCATGGCCTCCGGCGGCATGTACATCATCGGCTCCAATTCCACCGGCGTCGCCGTCAACTGTGAGATCACAAGCTGGCTGGACGGCGGCGCGGTATCGGCCTCCGGCGGGCACATCATCGGCATCGACTCCGTGATCACCGGCAAGGCCGGCTTCCGCAACCGGGGCGGGGCGACGGGCGTCGCGTCCTTTGACGGCTGCACCATCGTGGCTGACAACGCCTACGCCGGGACGGTGACGATGTTCAAGGGCACCGATCACGAGGAGGTCATCGACTTTGCATACAACAAGGATCTGACCGAGGCGGAGCGGGCGCAGTACGTCACAAACGCCGTCGGGGACGAGACGCTCGCCGTATTCGAGCTGAGTCTGCCCGACAGCGTCTACCGCCATACGGCGTGGAACGACGCCGCGACCGCCATGTACGACAATGTGTACTGTCTCGCCGGCGCGAACGGCTACAACGGCATGTGGCGGTATGTGGACGCCTTCCGCGCTCCCTACTGCTGGTCGAACGGCGAGTCCGCGTCGTATGTCACCTGCTTCGAGTTCGAGTCCTCCGGCATGACGCTCGATCTCACGAACGGGCATTACAACGTCAAAAACACGCTGTACGACGAGGGCGACGACACGGTCGTGAAGGACTACGACTTCCTGATCGTCTCCGAGTTCGGCTCCAACCCCACGCTGAATTTCATCGACCACGACGACCCCGTCACCGGCATCATCTACAACGAGGGCTACACCGAAACGCATCTCAACATGGGCATGCCCGCGAAGGCCGAGAGCGCGCTGACGGTGAACTTCCGAAGCTCCGATTTCATCGGCACGTTCTGTGACGGCGACCTCGGCTTCTGGGATACGGACGTCACCTATCAGGACATAAACGGCAATGAGACGAACAAAAACGGCAACTACTTCTGCGCCGTGCCCAACGGCAAGGGCCATTACACCTTCGACGCGGATTCCGTCTGGTACGTCTGGTCGGACTCCTACTGCGGCACGCTGACCATCGCGGACGAGAGCTGCGTAAAAAGCTATGACGGCACGCCGAAGACCGTGTATCTCTGCAACGGCCTGACCGTAGGCGATACGTCCTGCGCGGAGGGCGATACCGTCACCCTGGGCGACGTGACCTTCATCGTGGACAGCGCCGTGTTCGGACAGGAGCCGGCGCCGTGGACGGGGGCGTATTCGATCACCGCCCACGTCGTCGCGGACGATCCCGCTATGGCGGCGGCGACGACCGTGACCGTGCCCGAGAGCGCGGATTACGGCGAGACGTTCGACATCGCGGTGGAGACGCCCGAGGGCTATGGCGTGGCCTATGTCACCGCCTGCGGAAAGATTCTGGGCGCTTCGGAGAACGTGCAGTGCACGGCCTCGTACTCGGCGGAGTACGCCGGGGCGCTGGACATCGAGGTCGCCGTCGCCCCTGTGGAGGGCTCCGACGTGTGGCTGTACGAGGAAAACGGCGACGGCACGGTGACGATCACCGGCACGCCGAAGTACACCGAAAACCTGACGTACAAATACGTCATCGTCCCGGCGGAGCTGGACGGCAGGCCCGTCACCGGCTTCGGCAACGGCGGCGACAACGTGCTGTACCGTTCGGGTGTGTATTCGATCACCTTCTCCGAGGGGATACGGGATTTCGCCTATCAGGCGCTGTACGACTTAAACGGCTGCGCCGTCGGCATCCTGCCCGCCTCGGCGGAGAGCGTAGACGAGGGCTTCGTCCGCTCCATGCCGGCGGTGACCTGGGGCGTCAACGCCTCCAGCGCGGCGGCGCAGGATTTCGTGGACGCCTCCCGGTACGCGTACGAGTATATCAACGTCTGGGACGAGGCGAACATTGAGGCTGTGACCGCGTCCGCCGGCAGCGGGGATCCGGGCACAGGCTCCGGCGAGGCGTCGGGCACAGGCTCCGGCGAACCGTCGGGCAACCTCGCCGGGCCGTCCGTCGTCCTGAAGGGCGCGAGGATCCTTGACGCCACACACGACGGCGCGGCGCTGGACGTGCTGGTGCGGGACGGGTACATCGTCGAGGTGGGCGATAATCTCACCGGCGACGAGGTCATCGACCTGACCGGCTGTACGCTCATGCCCGGTCTCATCGACAGCCACGTCCATGTCGCCGGCTCTTCCGGCTACGGCATCGAGAATCTGACTATATGGGCGCAGCACGGCATCACCTCCGTGCGAGAGGAGGGCATGCTCTCCACCTCCGGGGAGATGGAGTTCATCGAGCTCATCGAGGCGGCGAACGCCGATCCCCGGAGCGCGTATCTCGTCTCCTGCGGCAAGTATTTCGACGTGACCGGCGGCTACGGCATGGGGCCTACGGGGAACATGGGCGTCGTCATCGAGAGCGATGAGGACATCATCGCGGAGATTGACCGGAAGGTCGAGCTGGGCTATCCGCAGTTGAAGCTCGGCATCAACTCCGATACGAACCGCATGAGCGCGGAGCAGTTCACGACCGCCATCGACTACGCCCACGTAAACGGCATGCCCGTGGCGGCGCACATCAACTACGCCCGGTATCTGGAGGAGCTTGTCGGGTACGGTCTCGACGAGGCGGCGCACACGCCGTCGGATGAGATGAGCGGCGAGCTGATCGGCGGCATGGTGGAGGCGGGGGTCGCGATGAACACCTCCGGCGCCGAGAAGTACGAGGAGCAGAAGATTGCGAACCTTCGGGCGTTCTACGAGGCGGGCGGCGTCATCACCGTGGGCACCGATCTCATGCGGAATTACGATACCTGCATGACGGCGCTCTCGTCCGAAATGGCGGTGCTGGCCAGGGCGGGCCTGACCGTGCAGGAGGTCATCGCCTGCGCCACCCACAACAACGCCGCCGCCCTCGGCATCGCCGACACCGGCGACATCCTGCCCGGGTATCAGGCGGACATCGTCGCCGTGAAGGGCGCGGTGGATGAGGGCTTCGAAGCCCTCGGCGATATTTCCTTTGTGATGAACGACGGCGTCGTCATCGTCGGATAAACTGTCGGATAAGCCGTCGGTGAACCCGTCGGATAAATCTGAAAAATAAAAATGAAAAGGAGAAAGAACATGAAAAATCTGCTCAGTATCCTGCTGTGCGTCTGCATGGCACTGACCCTCTGCGGCGCGGCCTTCGCGTCGTCCGGGGAGGCGACGGCGGAGGAGCCGGCGCTCGCCGAACCGGTCGGGGCGCCCCTGACGGTCACACCGGACATGACGGAGCTTGTCGTCTCCGAGCCCGTGATCCTGTCCGAGACGGCGGCGCTTGACAGGCTCGTGGTCGAGGAAGGCGGCGCGATCGCCGCCCCGGCGGGCTACGCGGTCACGCTCACCGTAAACGGCGTGGAGACCGGACAGGCGCTTGTCACCACCACCGGCACCGAGACCGCGATCCAGCCCGGCGTCTACGAGGGCGAGGTGGTTCTCACCGTGACCGAGAGCAACAACACGGTCTTCCAGAATCTCGTCTTCCCGATCCGACAGGCGGTCTATCTGGACGAAAACGGCGTGAACGCGGCCAAATCCGTGCCCGCCGCCGTGCAGGGCGACGCGGAAGCCATGGCGGATTACAGCATCTACTCCGAAGGCGAGTGCTTCAACGGCGTCTACGCGGCCGGGGGCGATCACACGCTGGAGAACGTGACCATCCACCTCGTCGGCAACGGCCGCAACGACATGGCGGCGCAGGGCGCGGCGATCACCGCCCGGGGCGAGGGTACGCGGCTCGTTCTGGACGGCTGCACGATCATCAACAAGGGCGTCGTCCGCACGACGGCGATTTCCGCCGACGGCGCGAATCTCGTCGTGAAGAATTCCACGCTCGTGGCGATGGACGGCACGCTGCCCGAGGACTATGTCCCCGGCGCCGATCTTGCGCAGATGCGCGGCGGCTTCCCCGTAGGCGGCTCCACCGGCAACTGCCGGGGCACGAACCTCATCGGCGAGGGCACGCGTTCGGCGTACATCAACTCCTGGGTCTCCGCGGAGGGCTGGGGCGTCCTGTCCACGGACAACTGCACGAGCCCCTTCCTGACGGCCATCAACAGCTTCATTGCCGTCACCGGCGATGAGATCGGCGGCTACGGCGCCTACGCCATCGGCAACCCCACCGAGCATTTCCTCGGCTGCACGATGGACGTCGACTTTGACATCGTGACGGTGAAGGGCGGCTTCATCACGATCGGCGACAGCGATAAGGAGCTTGTCGCCTCCCTCAACGACGAGCTGGAGCTTGGCCTCACGGCGGAGGAGCTGGACGCCCTTCCCGAGCAGGGCAGCACCATCCACTCCCGCCGCTTCGGCATCATGTGCACCAGCACCGGCACCGTGGACATCACCGGCGATACGGCCATCCATACCGGCGAGACCTTCTTCCTGAACAAGGGCCAGAAGATCACGCTCACCGTGGACGGCTCCGAGGGCGCGAGCATCGTCGCGGACAACGGCATCCTCATGCAGGTCATGGACAGCGACGATCCCGGCCCCACCGGCAACCCCTACACCGAGCCGACGGAGGACCCGATCCGGGACGAGAGCTTTGACGTGGCCTCGGTCGAGAACGCCGCGGTGTCGAACTTCTCCAACATCGAGCTCGAGGGCGATTTCTACAACGCCATGGGCTATACAAAAGCCTCCGGGGAGATGAACATGGCCCTGAACTTCGACAATGCCGAGGTGACAGGCGTCATCACCTCGTCTTCCTCCGACCACCTCAAGGATGAGCTTTACATCAACGAGGAGGA
>CAJOFW010000111.1 GCA_905234005.1 uncultured Oscillospiraceae bacterium | reverse complement strand
AGCTGCCGCCGTCTTTCTGGTGGTCGAGCTGATCACCGTGGCGATGGTCTCGATCTGGCTCATGGTCGGCGCGATTGCGGCGCTGATCGCGGCGCTGTGCGGCGCGGCGGTGTGGCTTCAGACGGTGTTGTTTGTCGCGGTATCGGTCGTGTGCTTCCTCATCCTCTATCCGAGGCTCAAAAAGCTTGTGGGGAAGAACCGGCAGGCCACGAATCTCGACCGCGTCATCGGCGCGACCTGTGTCGTGACGCAGCGGATCGACAACCTCGCCGGCACGGGCGCGGTAACCGTGGACGGCAAAACATGGACAGCGCGCACGGAGGACGGCAGCATCGTCGAGGCGGACGCCCTCGTGAAGGTGCTGCGTATCGACGGCGTGAAGCTTATCGTGGGCCGCCCGTGAGCTGTCTGTAAGCGTCCGGCATGAAACGGCAGGTTTTGCGCGGAATGCCATACATCGGAAAAGGAAATCGTCATAACACGGTTCAGCAAAGGGAATTGTAATAGTAAATAAAAGGAGGAACCATCCATGCCGTACATTCCCATCATCATACTTCTCCTCATCCTCGTTGCGCTCATCCGCAACATCCGCATCGTGCAGCAGGCGAAGGCGTGCGTCATCGAGCGCCTCGGCGCGTACAGCGCGACGTGGCACGTCGGCATCCACCTCAAGATACCGTTCATCGAGCGTGTCGCGAAGACCGTATCGCTCAAGGAGCAGGTCGCCGACTTCCCGCCGCAGCCCGTTATCACGAAGGATAACGTTACGATGCAGATCGACACGGTCATCTACTACCAGATCACCGACCCGAAGCTGTACGCCTACGGCGTGGAGAATCCGATGCTCGCCATCGAGAACCTGACCGCCACGACGCTCCGCAACATCATCGGCGAGCTGGAGCTGGACGAGTCGCTGACGAGCCGCGACACGATCAACGCGAAGATGCAGCAGATCCTCGACGAGGCCACCGACCCCTGGGGCATCAAGGTCAACCGCGTGGAGCTCAAAAATATCATGCCGCCCAAGGAAATCCAGAACGCGATGGAGAAGCAGATGAAGGCCGAGCGCGAACGCCGTGAGGCCATCCTCCGCGCCGAGGGCGAGAAGCGCGCCGCAATCCTCGAGGCCGAGGGCGAAAAGGAGTCCGCGATTCTCCGCGCCGACGCGAAGAAGCAGGCCGAGATCCTCGAGGCCGAGGGCAAGGCGCAGGCCATCCTCTCGATCAACCAGGCGACGGCCGAGGGCCTCAAGCTCCTGAACGCCGCCGCGCCCAGCGATCCGGTCGTCCAGCTCAAGGCGCTCGAGGCGTTTTCCGCCGCCGCGAACGGCCGTGCCACGAAGATCATCATCCCCTCCGAAATCCAGGGACTGGCCGGTCTTGCCACCGCGTTCAAGGAGGTTCTCACCGACCCGGCGGAGAAGACCGCCGCGCCGAAGCAGCCGTAATACTTTTTCCCAAAAGAAAAAGTATCAAAACAACAAACATGACCGATCTCGAACGTGCCCGGCGTGTTTTCGGAAAGACGCCGTTTACCAGTCTCGTCGGGTGTGAGATCGACGCCGTGGGCGAGGGGTATGCCAGATGCTCCCTCGCCCTTGCGCCGGAACATATGAACGCCCTCGGCAAGCCGATGGGCGGCGTCGTCTTCACGCTGGCCGACTACGCGTTTGGCGTGGCGTCAAACTTTGACCGGGACGTGTACGTCTCCGCCTCGGCGGACATCCACTTCACCGCCCCGGCCCGGGGCGAACGCCTGATCGCCGAGGCCCGTGAGATACGGTCGGACGATCGGACATGCCTGTTCGACGTCCGTGTGACGGACGAGCTGGGAACGCTTGCCGCCCTCGTCACAATCGCCGGCGTCGTCGCCGGGACACGCGAAAAAGCAAAGAAAAAACCCGCCGCCTCCGAATGAACGGAAGCGGCGGAGTTTTTTAGCTGTGACGACGGATCAATAGTAGAACAGATCGCGGGCGGCGGCGTCGAGGGCGTCGCGGTCGTCGGGATGGGCGATCGAGATGAGGGCCTTGGCGCGCTCACGGACGTCCATGCCGCGCAGGTTCACGACGCCGTACTCGGTGACGACGTACTGGACGTAGTTGCGCTGGTGGGTGACGACGGCGCCGGGGGTGAGCTGGGCCTTGATCTTGGGCAGGCCCTTGTTGGTGCGGCTCGTGAAGGCCATGATGCCCTTGCCGTGCTCGGCGTAGTAGGTGCCGAGGGTGAAGCAGAAGCCGCCGCCGGAGCCGGAATACTGCACGGGGCCGATGGACTCCGCCGCGATCTGACCGGTCAGGTCGATCTCGACGAGGGTGTTGATGGATACCATGTGATCCTGACGGGCGATGTTGAAGGGGTTCACGACCTCGGGGCCGGGCTTCATCAGGCACTTGGGGTTGTCGTGCAGGTACTTGTACAGCTCGTGGGTGCCGTCCGCGAACACGCCGACGTGCAGCTCCTTGTCGTAGGCCTTGCACTTGCCGGTGATGACGCCCTGCTCGATGAGGCCGGCCATGGAGCTTGTGAACTGCTCGGTGTGCAGGCCGAGGTCGTTCTTGGTGACGAGGTAGCGGCCCACGGTGTCGGGGATGCCGCCGATGCCCATCTGGATGGTGTCGCCGTCTTCGATGAGGTCGGCGACGGTCTTGCCGATCTGATCCTCCAGCTCGGTGGTCTTCATGCCGCCGATGACGTACTCGGGCGTATCGACCTCATAGAGCATGGTGACGGCCTCGACGGGGATGTACGCGGAGCCGTTCATGTAGGTGAGGTTCGGGTTGACCTCGACGATGATCTTCTTGTGCTGCTCGATGGCGTCCTTCACGGCGTAGTACTCGATGGTCTGGTTCATGCCGATGTAGAGCTTGCCGTCCTCGGTCATCGGGGAGACCTGCGCGGTGAAGACGTTGCACGGGCGGTGCATATTGACGGAGCGGTAGTAGTTCGGGAGGTCGACGGGGATGAACATCGCGTTGCGCAGCTTGTGGGCCTCGCGGTAGCTGGGGCCGTAGAAGTAGTTGGCGCAGTTGATGTGGCCGTCCATGCCGGGGGTCACGAGGAAGGGATAGCGGCCGATGCGGCTCTTGTAGACGATGACGTTTTCGACACGCGGCGCGATCTCGTGCAGGCGGCCGAACAGGGTGGCCGGCTCGTTGTAGTTGTTCGAGCACCAGATGACGTCGCCGGACTGGATGAGATCCAGCGCCTGATCTACGCTGCCCTTTTTGGACTCGTAGATTTTCTTGTAATCTTCGTAGGTATAGGCCATGTTTTTGTACACTCCGTATATCTATAAATTTTCAATGATACCGTTATTATACCAAACCGCACGGCATTTGCAAGTACCACAACGATTGTAGAAAAAATAACTATCCGGGAAATCCGGGCGAACCGGCGAATTCCGTGCGTCGCGGCGATCCGCAATTCACGCCGATCCCATCAGCGCCCGCGTCAGGCCGCGGGCAGAGGGGCGGCGTTCATGTACACGTCGATGCTGCCCGTTCGGAACAGACGGCCGTAGGCGAGGGCGGATTCATACCCCGTCCAGGCGTCGCTGCGGATGGCCTGCACGTCCGCGCCGTAGGCGATGACGGCGACCGGGCACTCGTCGTATACGTGCTGCTGGAGCTGCTGCGACCAGGAGCGCTCCGTCATCTCGTCACGGGTGGCGCGGAGCTGGGCGAGGACGCTGTCGAAATACTCGCTTGACCAGCCGGTCAGGGCGCCGATGTCGTTTTCAAACCACGTCGCGGTGACGGCCGCGGCCGTACCGCCGTGCCAGCTCATCAGGCACATATCCCAGTTTTTGTTCGAGCCGCAGATACTCGTCACGTTGTTATCCGTCTTTTTCCAGTTTACCGTAATTCCAAGCTCCTCCAGCTCGGCGATCAGGAGTGTCGCGGCGGCGCCCGACCACGCGTCGGCGCTGCTCGAGCAGAGGGTGACGGACAGCTTCGCGTCCTTCGCGCCGTATTCGAGGCGGCCGTCGCCGTCCACGTCGAAGTAGCCGCAGGAGCGCAGCAGAGCGGCGGCGGTCTCCGGGTCATAGCGCCGCAGGCCGTCCGGCTCCGTGAAATCGGCAAGGGCGGGACTCAGGAACGACGAGCCGGTTCTGCCGGCGCCGCCGAACGACATATCGAGAAACCACTCCCGGTCGAGGCAGTACTCGGCCATCTGCCGCATGGCGGCGTCCTGGAAAATCTCCGAGCGCGTATTGAACGCGAGGAGCATCAGGTCTGCGCCGGGCAGGATGGATTCGAGAAGCTCCACGCCGGGGACGCTCTCGAGCGTTGTGAGCTGCACGTCGGTCAGGCCGAAGCTCGCGTCGGTCTCCCCGGCGGAGAGGGAACGTGCGGCGCCGGCCGCCGTGTTGTAGCAGGCGAATACGACGGAGCCGACGGCGGGCCTGCCGGAGAAATGATCGGCCCTTGCGTTGAACACCCAGCCGTCCTCGCCGGAGTTTTCCGCGTCGTAGACGAACGGGCCGGAGCCGACGAGCGCCGTGTTCTCGAACGACGCGGGGTCGAACTCGTAGCTCTTCCAGATGTGCCGGGGCAGGATGGGCGTGAGGTTATAGAGCATATCGCCCTTGACGTACTCGGTGGAGATGACGACCGTGTAGTCGTCGGTCTGCCGCACGGCGGTCACGCCGTCGAAGTAGTCGGAAAACGCGGTGTTGTTGTGCCACATCAGCTCGTAGGTGAAGAGCACGTCCGCCGCCGTGAGGGGCGTACCGTCGGAGAACACGGCGTCGTGCCTTAGACGGATCGTCCATGTGAGGCTGTCGCTCGAGAGGCTCCAGTCCTCGGCGAGGCAGGCGACCGGCTCGCCGCTCTCATCGAGCCGCCACAGCGGATCGTAGCACAGGAGGAAGAACTCCTCCTCCAGCCCGCCGGCGGCGTTCATGGGGTTGAAGGTGGCCGGCGTCTGCGAGATCGCGACCGTGAAGGCCGGGCCGGTCTGCAGCTTCACCGTGTACTGCTCGTCCCTGTGCCCGCAGGCGCCAAGCGGCAGGATGCACGCGGCGCACAGGATCAGCGCCGCGATACGGCGTATCCGGATGGGTAATGTTCTCATGCTGTGTCCCCCGATCGGCGGCGCGGTCACACGCACAGGCCGCCGAAAAATGATCTGAGGGCCATTATAGCACACACGCCGAATTTTTCATAGTGTCCGGCGGCTATTTTCCACGGTAATTGAACGAGTAAGCGATCTGTGAACAAGATCGGTAAAGACCCTCTCCGACAGGCGCTTGCGCGCCTGTCACCTCTCCCAAAGGGAGAGGCA
>CAJOFW010000110.1 GCA_905234005.1 uncultured Oscillospiraceae bacterium | reverse complement strand
CATTTTTGCCGGAAACCGCGCTTTTCGGCAAAAATACCTTCAGGCGAGCCTGGGCGAGCCTCTCGCGCCGACCAAACCCGGCAAAGCCGGGTGCGATAAGCGCGAGTCCCCTGTTCGGCAGCCCAGCGAAGCGGGTGCCGAACAGATTAATGAAAGGGCGTGATGGTATGATCAGCGTAAACGAGGGCGTATACTGCCTCTCGACGAGGACGACGTCGCTTATCATGCGCAGGACGGCGTATGGGCAGCTTGAGCTTGTGCATTACGGTACCCGTGTGGACGCGGACGACGCCGAGGCTCTGGCGCTCAAGAATACCTCCCCCCGCGGCAACGCGGTCAACTATACCCGGGACGACCCCGCCTATACCCTCGACGAGCAGGCGCTCGTCTGGTCCGGCTCGGGCCGGGGCGATTACCGGGAGCCGCCGATCGAGGTCTTCACCAGCGCCGGCGGGACTACGGACTTCCGCGTCACCGGCCACGAGATCATGGACGGCGTCGTGACGGAGGGCGGCCTGCCCTCGGCCCTGCTCGGCGATCAGACGCTGCTGATATCCCTCGCCGACGAGACGGTCGGCGCGGTGCTGACGCTGTATTTCACCGTGTTCGAGAACGCCGACGTGATCACCCGCCGGACGGTGCTCATCAACAGCGGCGAGGACAACATCGCCCTGCATCGCCTCATGAGCTCGATGCTCGACCTGTACGGCACATACGAGCTTACGTCGTTCCACGGGGCGTGGCTCACCGAGGCCCACCGGGAGACGGCGTCCGCCGGGAGCGCACGGCTCGTGCTCGATTCGCTGACCGGCACGTCGTCGAACCGCTGCAATCCGGGCTTTCTGCTCTCGGAGCCGGGGACGGATCAGGAGCACGGCCGCGTGTACGGCTTCAACCTCATCTGGAGCGGCAACCACTACGCGTCGGTGCAGCGCTCGCGGATGGGTCTGACACGCGTCATGCAGGGCGTGTGCCCGACCGACTTTCTGCGCACGCTCCGCCCCGGCGAACGCTTCTTCGCGCCGGAGGCGGTCATGAGCTTCTCGGACGGGGGCTTCAACGGCCTGAGCGCCCATATGCACGACTTCGTCAACCGCCACGTCATCCCCGAGCACTGGCAGGAGCGGCGGCGGCCGGTCGTGTTCAACTCGTGGGAGGGCTGCGGCTTCGACTTCACCGAGCGGCGGCTGAACGAGCTGGGACGCCGCGCCGCACGGCTCGGGTGCGAGCTGTTCGTGCTCGACGACGGCTGGTTCGGCGACCGGGACGACGATACCGCCGGCCTCGGCGACTACAACGTCAACATCTCCAAGCTCCCCGGCGGGCTGTCCGGCCTGCGCATGAAGCTCGAGAAGGCCGGGCTGGAGCTGGGCCTGTGGGTCGAGCCGGAGGCCGTGAACCCCGACAGCGACCTCTACCGCGCCCACCCCGACTGGGCGCTGACCGCGCCGGGACGCGAACCCGTGTTCGGCCGGAACGAGCTGCTGCTCGATCTCACACGCGCCGACGTGCGCAATTACATCGTCGAATCGGTCGGCGGCATCCTCGACCGGCTCGGCATCACGTACATCAAGTGGGACATGAACCGCCACGCCGCCGCCCTCGGGGCGCAGTCCTACGACTACGTCCTCGGCCTGTACGACGTGCTGCGGCGCGTCTTCTCGACCCGGCCCGGCGTGCTGCTCGAATCGTGCGCCTCCGGCGGCAACCGGTTCGACCTCGGTATGCTCTGCTTCGGCCCGCAGATCTGGGTTTCGGACAACACCGACCCCATCGAACGGCTCGACATCCAGGACGGCGTGTCGTACCTCTACCCGCTCTCGTGCATGAGCGCCCACGTCTCCGCAAGCCCGCATTTGCAGACGCTCCGGCGCACGCCGCTGTATACCCGCGCCAACGTCGCGTTCTTCGGCGTGCTCGGGTACGAGCTGGATCTCAAGACGCTCACGCCGCTCGATGAGCAGGACATACGCGAGCAGATCGAGTTCTACAAAAACCACCGCCGCCTGTTCCAGTTCGGCCGCTTCCGCCGCCTGCCCGCGCCGGAGGGGGAGACGCGCTGGCAGGTGTCCGGCGGCGACAACACCGCCGTCGTCGGCGTGTTCCGGCGGCTTCACCACGCCGCCTCCGGGGCGGACGAGCTTCGTTTCGCCGCCCTCGAGCCGCGCACGGCCTACCGCGTCGCCACAAGGCCGCAGAACCTGCGCCTCGGCGATTACCGGGAGCTTCTGCGCCACGTCGCCGACGCGAAAATCAGCCCGGGCAGCCTCCTCGTCACGCTGGCCGACCGCGTTCAGGCCGTGCCGGACTGCGCCGAGGCGATGGTCGCGACCGGCGCGGCGCTGATGAGCGGCGTGCGGCTGAACGACCGCTACACGGGCGCGCAGTACGGCGAGAACATCCGGATGCAGGGCGATTTCGGCTCCGTCCTGTACGTGGTCGGGCCGGACGCGGCGGCGCGTCTGCCCGAGAAGACCGAGACCGCGATGGCCGACGAGGCCCGAAGGGAGGCGGATGGCGATGCTGAGACGACTGACGGCGCTGCTGCTGGCGCTGACGCTGCCGCTCGTCCTGAGCGCGGCGGCTTCAGCCTCTTCCGGGGCCGCGGCCGGCGCAATACCTGAACCCGCCGCCGAAACGGCCGCGTCCGGCGCGGAAGCGGAGGCGGACGCCGAATCGCCCGTGGACGACGCCGCGACGCTGGCGGCGGGCATGGCGGCGATCGCGGCGTGCATCGACGACGGCATGACCGACCTTGAGAAGCTGACGGCGCTGCACGACTGGATCTGCCTGCACGTCGATTACGGCGTATCGCCCGACAGCGAGACGGCCTACGGGGCGCTCGTGAAGGGAAAGGGCGTCTGCGTCGGCTACGCCTCGGGCTACGCGTACGTCGCCGCCCTCGCCGGGCTGAACGGCGTCATGACCTACAGCGAGACGATCGACCACGCGTGGATTCTCGCGACGCTGGACGGCGCGCGGTATTTCAGCGACGCGACGTGGGACGACGGCAAGTACCAGCGCATGGGGCTCATCCGGCACAGCTATTTCCTCTTCGACGCCGATAACGCCGCCGACACCCACCACGTCGGCTGGGACAGCGGCGAGGCCGTCCCCGGCGGCGCGCTTGAGCTTGTCCCGTGGCGCGACGCCGTGACCCGCGTGATATTCGACGGCGATTACGCCTGGTACATCGACGACACGTTCACCCTCTGGCGCTGTGACCGGGATACCTGGCAGACGCGGTCGCTCCTCACGCTCGACATCCGCTGGCCGGACACCGCCCCGGACGACGGCGCGGCGCCCGAGATCTACGCCGGCCTCGTGCTGAACGACGGGCGGCTGTGGTTCGCGACGCCGTATGACCTGCGCTCCGTCGACACGGACGGCGGCGATATGCGCACGGAGCTTGCGCCGGAGCTGGACGGCGATATCATCTACGGGATCGGCGTGCAAAACGGCGTCATCGTCTACACGAAATCCGAATCCTTCGACTCGCTCTTCTACGACGTGATCGAGACGGACATCCCCGCCGCGAACGCCTGGGGCTACGCGGCGTATGAGCCGGAAGCAAAAACGGAGCCGGAAGCGGAATCCGCCGACCCGTCCCCCATCGCCGAGAAGCTGCTCGTGCGGCGCTTTCTCGCGGCGATGTAACGATTATTACCTCTTAAAAGCTTCGTCTCGTTACCGGGCGCAAAGCCTTGGAAAAGCTGCCGTTTTGAAGCGAATACAAAGTTCTTTTTTATACTTTTTCCGAAGGGAGCCTGTACCCATGAAAAGAATTCTGTCGCTCGCGCTCGTGCTGGCGCTGACGCTCTCGCTGTGCGGCTGCGGGCGGTTTGTGAGCATCCTGCCCGGCACGGAGGCGGACGTCGGCGCGACCGCCGCCCCGGTGACCGAGGACGAGATCGCCGCCGCCGGGGACGCCTTCGAGGAGGCCCCGCTGCTGTCCTTCCTCAGCCTCGACGATTTCGCGGCGAGCTATTACGAGCAGACCCCGGCCGCGCTGGGCTATCAGCCCGTGCTGAACGGCGCGGCGGGCTGCATGGCCTACGTCTTCGACCGCGCCTCGATCATCGCCGCCTGCGACACGCTCCGGGCGATGACCGTCACCGGCCGCGCCGAAGGCTCCGATACCGATACCCGCACCTACGTCCTCACGATGGCGGACGGAACCGCGTACACGTTCACGTTCGCCGCCCTCGAGGACGGCGGCTGGGCCGTGCGGTCGTACACCGGCGACTGGGCCGTGTCCGGCGGCGAGGCGCTGTGGGATATGCCGTTCCCGGCGTACAGCGGCGATTTTGACGTGTTCGACCTCTATTTCAGCGACGACGTGCGCGCCTTCGCCGACAACTTCTACACGAACACGCCCGTGTCCGTCGGCCTGCGTGCCAGCAGCGGCGTCACCGAGACGAGCGAGGATCCGGACGCGATCGTCCGGGCGTTCGAGGCGCTGAAGGCCGCGTCGGTCATCGTCGTGGAGAACGAGCCGGATCAGCACGTCGACGTGACGCAGCAGCGCGAATACATCTTCACGATGGCCGACGGCACGGCGTACTCGTTCGCGTTCGCGCAGCGGTGCCTCGCGGTCACGGCGAACGCGGCGTTCGGGCCGGTCTACTACTGGCTCGACGGCACGGACACGCTCTGGAACGTCGCGATCGAGGCCGATTCCGGCGCGGCGTCGTTCGAGGGCGGCACGGTGGCCGACCTGCGGGCCGACATCGCGGCCGCGGCCGCGGCGGCGGACGGCGAGGGCGAGGACGAGATCATGAACGTCTTCGTCGAATACGACATCGACGGCGAGACCGGCTACATCTCCCTCGACGGCTCGGTCGCGGACGATTTCATGCGCGGCGTCGCGGCGGTGGACGTCGCCGGGGAGCTGGCGGAGGACACGACGGGCGACACGTTCACGGTGTTCGTGACGCTGACGGTATCGGTCGGGCCGATCATCTACTTCGCCGGCGACACGGTGCAGCAGCTCGTCGGCGTGAACTACGTCTGCGACGGCGGCGCGATGAGCGAGCTGCGCGCCGAAGTCCTGCGCCTCGCCGCCGACTACGGCACCTCCAACGTCGGCGTAGACGGCTCGTGACCCCGGCCAGGCCGGCCCGGCAGGCGTAAACGAACACACAATATAACAATAGCGGCGTCCCCCTGTCCGTCACGAAAACCGGACAGGGGGACGCCATTAAGCTCCGTTTCGTTACCGGGCGCAAAGCCTTGGAATTGCAGCCTTTTCGAGCGAATATAAAGTTCTTTTTGATACTTTTTCTTTGGGGAAAAAGTATCGGTTTTTCGCGTAAAAAGCGTAAGCGCCGCCGCGAGCGGGCGTTACCCGAAATACGCCTCGATCTCCGCCCTTGTCGCCTCGCATTTGCCGGAGATCATGCGCTCCTGACCGCCGCCCCGGGCGCGGAGGGGTTCGCGTATCTCCTTCGCGAACGTGCGCATATCCCGCGTGCGGCTGCCCATGACGAAGCGGTACGCCCCGTCGGCGCCGGAGAACACCGCGCACACGCCGCCGCATTTTTCCATGCCGGCGTTCGCGAGAACGCGCATACCGGCGTCGTCCGCGTCGCAGTAGAGCGTCATATTGCCCGCCGTCGGCTCGAGCGCCGCCGCCCGTTCCTCGAGGGCGCGGCGGACATATCCGTCCAGCTCGGCGCGCAGACCGTCGCGCTGGGCGATGAGCCGCTCCGTGCCCGCCGCGATGTCCGCCTGCGGCGTATTGAGCAGCGCCGAGACCGCCGCCGTCGCGGCGTATCGGGCGCGGTAGTCCGCGAGAGCGTCCGCCCCGGCCTTGAGCCATATCCGCACGCCGCCCCGGTGGCGCATGAAATCGAGAAGCTTCACCGCCCCGAGCTGGCCGGTTCTCCGAACGTGCGGGGCGCAGCAGGCGCAGTTGTCCACGCCCTCGACCGTGACGATGCGAACGCCCTCGGTGAGCGCGAGCTTTGCGCGGTAATCGAGCGATTTCAGCTCGTCCGGCGTCGGGAACCGGGCGGTCACGGCGCGGTCGTCCCACACGACGGCGTTCGCCGCGTCCTCGAGCTCGTCGAGCTGGGGGCGGGTAAGCTCGATGTTGAGATCGAACGTGCAGCCGTCCGCGCCGAGGTGAAAGCCCACGTTGTCGCAGCCGTACCGGGCGTGGGCGAGGCCGGATACGATGTGCTCCGCCGTGTGGTTCTGCATCTTGCGGAACCGCTCGGCCCAGTCGAGCGCCCCGGCCACGGTATTTCCCGGGGAAAGCGGCCCGTCGGTCAGGTGGACGATCACGCCGTCACGCTCCCGCACGTCGAGGACGCGCACGCCGCCCAATGTGCCCGTATCGGCGGTCTGTCCGCCCTCCTCGGGAAAGAACGCCGTCCGGTCGAGCACGACCGCGAACCCGCCGTCCGTCTCCCCGCAGGAGACCACCTCCGCCTCAAATTCGCGCAGAAACGCGTCGTCATAATAGAGCTTCGCCGTTTTCATGATATGACCTCAATCGTTTTCCTAAAGAGAAGGTACCGGGCAACTGTCAAAAACCCCCGTTGCCTCGCAGAGTTTGCGCCCGCAGGCGCTTGCTTCCACGTTATTTTTGCCGGAAACCGCGCTTTTCGGCAAAAATTCCTCTCGCGGAGCGAACGTGCGATCCCCGCAAAGCGGGGTGAGTGCGCTGAGCGCAGCGCAGCCTTCCTGTTCAGCAGCCCAGCGCAGCGGGTGCTGAACAGTTACGTTTATTCTTTCTATTCAGCATCAATGTGAAGCGAGGTGAGACCCTTTGGCTAAAGCCACGACCAATACCTGTTGTTTAACTCTACCGTTAATGCTTGAAAAATGGCAGGCTGACCGTTTGGAAAAGCGACTGGAGATTGCCAGGCAAATCTATAACACCTTACTTCGGTTTGAACTCACGAAGCTGCATCGTCTGGAAGAAAGCAAAGAGTATAATGACATACAAAATCTGCTCAAAGTAATTACAGATAGCGCAGAGCGAAACAAGCTGTACAAGCAGTTGAACAAACTCCGCCAGGACGCAGGCTTTTCTGAATACACCTTCAAGACCGATATAAAAGAATTCTATAAACACTTCAACGACAATATTGGCTCAAGCGTAGCAGTACATGGTATTGCTTCGCAAGTGTGGAATGCTTTCGACCGTCTGTTTTACGGGAACGGGAAGGCGGTTCATTTCAAGAAACGCGGTGAATTGACTTCGCTGAGAGGCTATTCCGTCTCGGGAAAAAGCGGCGGTGTGGAGATCATTTTCCGCGGAAGTTATATTGAATGGAAGGGTCTGAAGCTTCCCATTAAGCTTGACTCAAAGAACGCATATGAGGCTGAAATGCTGCAGCAGCGTGTAAAGTATTGTCGGGTCATCAAAAAGCCGGGAAGAACCAAGAGTCACTGGTATGTACAGCTTATGCTGGAGGGCAAGCCCGCCGTTAAGGTCAACAAGAACACCGGGGAAATCCTACATCCTGTCGGGCAGGGAGCCGTCGGCATTGACATTGGGCCGCAGACCATCGCCTACGTATCGGACAAGGAAGTGGATTTAAAGGAACTAGCCAACCACGTCAACGACATAGAGCGGGAAAAGCGTGTTCTGCAGCGAAAGCTGGATCGCAGCCGTCGCGCCACAAATCCGGACAATTATGCGTCCGACGGCACGATCAAGCGCGGTGTGAAACTAACCCGCAACAAGTCTAAGAGATATATGAAAACGCAACGCGAGCTTGCATATTTGCAGCGGCAGCAGGCAGATATCCGAAAACGCCAGCACAATGAGCTTGCAAATCATTTGCTTTCCTTGGGGGATCGCTTCTATATTGAAGATATGGCATGGCCGGCGCTGATTCGCAGAGCGAAGAAAACCGAAATATCCGAAAAAACTGGCAGGTATAAACGAAAAAAGCGCTTTGGAAAATCTGTCGGAAACAAGGCCCCCGCCACTTTTATTGGCTTGTTGGATATCAAGCTGAAATCAAGAGGCTTGGAAGGCATTTTCAAAGTTCCTACATCCGTACGTGCAAGCCAGTATAATCATCTATCAGACGACTATCACAAGAAAGACCTGAGCGAGCGCTGGAACAATATGCCGGATGGTCGACGCATTCAAAGAGACCTCTACTCCGCCTTTCTGCTTCAACATATGAACGAAACACAAACCGGCTTTGATAAAGACGCTCTGATTCGCGATTATGAGCGATTCACCGTACTCCACGACCAATGCATCAGAGAATTGAGAAGAACACCGAAAACCATCGCGAGCATGGGCCTTGTGCGAAGGGTAAGCTAATCTGAAATCGTTGGGAGCTTCGCACCTCCCGACCCGGTCTATTGTCAGTCCGAGGCTGTCGCAAATGGCGTCATAGGACGCCTTGGCAGCAAAAGAGCAAGGGAAAGTAGTCAGCGCCGGCAGTTTTGCCAGAAAAGCTATCTACCTACTCACAGCGTTATGTACAACATATTGCGTCATAATTCGTTCATTTTTGCCGACGCAATCCGCACAGCGGGCGCTGAGGCAAAGAATGACGTAATGGGAGCATATCTTAAGGCAACACCGCGCAATTACGGCATTGAACAGGTTCCACACCCACAGCGGCAGAAGCGCTGGGGATAATCCCTGTTTTTTGCTTGCGGAGGCGCACTGGCTTAGACTGCCAGGCAGGGCCTGTCAGCCAGAATCAGATTTGCCAGCGCAAACATAATATGGAATTTTGCAGCTTGTTTTCGTAAACCTCGGTATCGTG
>CAJOFW010000109.1 GCA_905234005.1 uncultured Oscillospiraceae bacterium | reverse complement strand
GTCTCGGACACGGCGTCCTTGAGCGTGCCCGTGCCGGTCGATACGGGCCGCACCTCCGCGCCGAGAAGACGCATACGGTAGACGTTCAGCGCCTGCCGGATCGTGTCCTCCACGCCCATGTAGACGACGCACTCCATGCCCATCAGGGCGGCGGCGGTCGCCGTGGCCACGCCGTGCTGGCCCGCGCCGGTCTCCGCGATGACCCGTGTCTTGCCCATGCGTTTGGCGAGCAGCACCTGCCCGAGGACGTTGTTGATCTTGTGCGCGCCGGTGTGGTTTAAGTCCTCGCGCTTCAAATAGACCTTCGCGCCGCCCAGCTCCTCCGTCATGCGGCGGGCGTAGTACAGACGGGACGGCCGCCCGGCGTACTCATTCAGCAGCTCCGTCAGCTCCCGGTTGAAATCCGGGTCGTCCTTATAGCGGTCGTATGCCTCCTCCAGCTCGATGACCGCGTTCATCAGCGTCTCGGGGATGTACTGCCCCCCGTGGATGCCGAAGCGTCCCTTGCTCATGATGATATCCTTCCTTTATGATTGTCTCGCCGCCCGAACGGCGGCCTGTATTTTTTTGAAATCCTTATAACCGTCCGTCTCCACGCCGGAGGAGATATCCACCAGCTTCGGGCGAAGCGCCGCGATCGCGTCGGCGGCGTTCTCCGGCGTCAGGCCGCCGGCCAGCAGGAACGGGCGGTCGAAGCTTGCAGCCAGCGTCCAGTCGAACGCCGCGCCGGTGCCGTAGCCGTTGTCGAGAAGCACCTCGTCGGCGGGACAGACCGCCGCCACAGCGAGATCGGCGGCGGCGCGGATTTTGAACGCCTTCCAGATCGGAAGCGCCGTGCGCATCCGCAGCGCGGCGATATAATCGCCGTCCTCGTGCCCGTGGAGCTGGATGACGTCAAGGCCGATCATTTCCACCGCCTCAATCACCGTCTTGATGGGCTGGTCGACAAACACGCCCACGGCTTTGATATCCGGCGAAAGCCGCGCCTTCAGCGCCGCCGCCGTCTCCGGCGTGACGTTCCGGCGGCTTTGGGGAAAGCGCAGGATGAAGCCGATGTAGTCGGGTACGGCTTCGTTTACATAATCAATGTCGCACGGCCGCGACAGGCCGCAGATTTTGACCTGCGTCATGCCGTCGCCTCACGAAAGGCGGCGAGGGCGGCCTTCTTGTCCGCCGCACGCATCAGGGCCTCGCCCATCAGGATGGCGTCGGCGCCGATCGAGCGCATGGCGGCCGCGTCCGCCGGAACGGTGACGCCGCTCTCGGCCACATACAGCCGGTCGGCGGGGATTTTCTCACGCAGCCGCGCCGCGTTGCCGAGGTCGACGGAAAAATCCTTCAGATTGCGGTTGTTCACACCGATCATCCGCGCCCCGGCTGCGACGGCGGAGGCGATCTCCGTTTCGTCGTGGGCCTCCGTCAGCGCGGCGAGGCCGAGCTCGTCGCAGATGGCAAGATACCGGGCGACGGTGGCCGTGTCCAGAATGGCGCAGATGAGAAGCACGCAGCTTGCCCCCATGACCTTCGCCTGGTAGAGCTGGTACTCGTCCACGACGAAATCCTTGCGGATCATCGGCGTTCGGATCGCGGCGCGGATATCGCGGAAGATGTCGTCCGAGCCGAGGAACCATTTCGGCTCCGTCAGGCAGGACACGCAGTCCGCACCCGCCGCCTCGTATGCGCGGGCGATGGACAGATAGTCGAACACCGGGTCGATGACGCCCTTCGACGGCGACGCCTTTTTGACCTCGCATATAAAGGACATGCCGGGCCTTCCGATCGCGTCGTAAAACGCCTGCCCGTCGGCGGGGCCGCCCGCCGCTGCGAGCGCCCGCATCTCGTCCGGCGGAAGGACGGCGCTGTCCGCCGCGACACGTTCCCGGGCGTGGGCGGCGATGGTATCGAGGATCGTGCTCATGCGTTCGATGCCACGCGGAGCTGCTCCACCTTTTGCAGCGCCGCGCCGGAGTCGATCAGCTCCGCCGCGAGCTTCACGCCGTCGGCCATCGTCGGCGCCCTGCCCGCGATGTACAGCCCCGCGCCGGCGTTCATGAGCACGACGTTCCGCCGCGCCCCCCGCTCTTTGCCTGCGAGGATGTCCAGCGTGATCTGCGCGTTTTCCGCCGGGGTGCCGCCGACGATTTCGGCCTTCGTGCCGCGTTCAAGGCCGAAATCCTCGGGCGTGATCGTATAGCTGCGGTACCAGCCGTCGTTAAACTCGCACACGCTGGTCGGCGCGGAGACGGCGATCTCATCGAGCACGTCCTGTCCGTGGACGATCATGCCCTTCTTGACGCCGAGGCTCGTAACGACCTTCGCGAGCGGCTCCACAAGATACGGGTCGTACACGCCGAGCAGCATGAACGTGGGGCGGGCGGGGTTCGTGATCGGCCCGAGGATGTTGAACACGGTGCGGATGCCCAGCTCCTTCCGGATGCCGCCGACGTATTTCATCGAGGCGTGGTATTTCTGCGCGAACATGAAGCACGCCCCGACGTCCTCAAGGAGCCGCCTGCACAGCGCCGGATCCTGCTGGATGTTGACGCCCAGCGCCTCGAGGCAGTCCGCCGTCCCGCTCAGGCTGGAGGCGGCGCGGTTGCCGTGCTTTGCCACCTTCACGCCGCCCGCCGCGAGGACAAAAAGGCACGTCGTGGAGATGTTGAAGGTGTGGGCGCGGTCGCCGCCGGTGCCGACGATCTCGAGCGTATCCATGCCCGTCTCCACCGGGGTGGCGTGCGCACGCATGGCGGCGGCGCAGCCGGCGATCTCGTCGATGGTCTCCGCCTTGGTGCTCTTCGTCGACAGCGCCGCGAGAAACGCCGCGTTCTGGGTGGCGGTCGTCTCGCCGGACATGATCTCGTTCATGACGGCGTATGCCTCGTCGTAGGTCAGATCCTGCTTGTCAACGATCTTTTCAATGGCTTCCTTGATCATGCTGTATGTACCTCCAAAAAGTTTTTGAGTATTATCTCCCCATGTGGGGTGAGGATGGATTCGGGGTGAAACTGCACGCCGAACACGGCGTATTCCGTGTGGCTCACGGCCATGATCTCCCCGTCCGCCGTCCGGGCCGTGACCCGAAGCGACGCCGGCATGGTGTCCGGGTCGGCGGCGAGGGAGTGATACCGGGCGACGGGGATCGTCTCCGGCAGACCGGCGAACAGCGGACATGCCCGATCAATTACCGCGTCCGACTGCTTGCCGTGCATGAGCCGCTTCGCGTATGTCACGGTCGCGCCGTATACCTCGCAGATGGCCTGATGACCGAGACACACGCCCAGAATGGGGACGCTTCCGGCAAGCTGACGTATGACGTCCTCGCACACGCCGGCGTCGGCGGGACGGCCCGGCCCGGGCGAGAGGATGATCCGGTCGGGCGAAAGCTCCGCGATCTCCGGCGCGGTCATCGCGTCGTTTCGTATGACGCGGATATCGGGATCGAGCGCCCCGACGAGCTGGTAGAGGTTGTAGGAGAAGCTGTCGTAGTTGTCGATGAGAAGCGTCATGCGTCGATGCCTCCTTCCGAATCACGCACCGCGTTCACCACGGCGGCGGCCTTGTTGATGCACTCCCGGTACTCGTTCTCCGGAACGGAGTCGGCGACGATCCCGGCCCCGGAGCGGACGTAAACACGGCCGTTTTTCTGGAACGCCAGCCGGATGGCGATGCAGGTATCCATGTTGCCGGTGAAGTCGATGTAGCCGATGGCTCCGCCGTATATGCCCCGGCGGCTGCCCTCCAGCTCGTGGATGATCTCACACGCCCGGATCTTCGGCGCGCCGGACAGCGTACCGGCGGGCAGCACGGCGGCAATGGCGTCCACCGCGTCCCGGTCGTCCCGTATCTCGCCGCGTACGGTAGAACCGATGTGCATGACATGGGAATAGCGCTCGATGCTCATATACTTCTCCACGGTCACGGTACCGAACCGGGACAACCGGCCGAGGTCGTTTCGTCCGAGATCGACGAGCATATTGTGCTCGGAAAGCTCCTTGGGGTCCTGAAGCAGGCTCTGCTCCAGCGCCTTGTCCTCCGCCTCGGTCTGTCCCCGGGGCCGGGTGCCGGCGAGGGGAAACGTGTGCAGAACGCCGTCCTCGAGCTTTACCAGCGTCTCCGGCGACGAGCCGGCGATCTCAAGCCTGTCGCTCGATATGTAGAACATATACGGCGAGGGGTTTCGCACGCGCAGAAGCCTGTAGGTATCAAGAAGACTGCCCTCCGCCTCGGCGGTCAGGCGATTTGACAGCACCACCTGAAAGATATCGCCCTCATAGATGTACCGCCGCGCCCGCTCCACCATATCGCAGTACTGCTCCCGGCTGAACATCGGTTCAAAGTCGCCTTTGAGCTTCAGCGGCGGATTCTCCGCCGGGACGCCGTGACGGATGAGCTTTTCCATCTCGTCCAGCTCGAGGCAGGCGGCCCGGTAGTTCTCCGCCAGCTCGTCGGTGCGGACGTTCACGATCATCGTGATCGTCTGCCGGAGGTTGTCGAACGCGATGATCTTGTCGAACAGCATGAGATCGACGTCGTTGAACCGCTCCTCGTCCTCGGCGTCCAGGTTCAGCGTAGGCTCGGCGTATTTGATGAAGTCGTAGGCGAAGTAGCCCATAAGCCCGCCTGTGAACGGCGGCAGGCCCTCGAGCCGGGGGCTTTTGTTCTCCGCGACGATCTGCCGGATGTACGCGGCGGGATCGGCGTTCGGGATCGTCACCGTCGTGCCCGAGCGGATGCGGACGGCGCCGTCGACGCAGGAGAATTCAAGCTTCGGGTCGTAGCCGAGGAACGTGTACCGGCCCCATTTGGCCGAATCCTCCAAACTCTCGAGGATGAAGCAGTGTCGGCTGACGGCCTTGAGCGCACGCAGCGTCTGCACCGGCGTCCGGCTGTCCGACAGGATCGTCCGGCTGACCGGGACGGAACGGTATTCCGCCGCGTACCGCCGCGCCTCGTCCAGCGTGGGATAGACTGTATCTTTCATGCTGTTCTCCTTTCCGGATAACCAATCCGGTTTTACCACACGTTCTTACCATACGGACTTGCCGTGCCGGGCGTACCATTCCGGGAAAAACAAAAACGCCCCTGATCCGCATATTGCAGATCAAGGACGAAATAACCAATATTCCGCGGTGCCACCTTGATTCACGGCCCGGAGCCGTGCGCTTGGCAGGGTACCATCATACCCCCGGCAACTGACGTATGCCGACACGTCACAGCTTTCACTGCGCCCTCCGTGGACCATTATGACGACCCGTTTGCCGCGAACATCTCAGCGCCGTTCACTCTCTGTAAGCGCGTATGCCGTCTTTACT
>CAJOFW010000108.1:5369-7557 GCA_905234005.1 uncultured Oscillospiraceae bacterium | reverse complement strand
AATATTCCTATAAACCCGGTGTATTAATTCATTGAAAGAGGACAAAAACCATGAAAAACACCCTTCTTCATCGCGTACCGGCCGCCTCGATCGCGGCGCTTCTCCTGATTGGCGTTCTGGCCGGCTGCGGCAGCAGCGGCTCCGGCAGCGCGGACGAGGCCGCGCCGGCCTCCAACGCCACCTGCCGCACCGTCGAGGAGATCCAGGAGTCCGGCAAGGTCGTCATCGGCGTATTCTCCGACAAGGCCCCGTTCGGCTATGTCGACGAAAACGGCGACTACCAGGGCTACGACGTCTACTTTGCCGAACGGATCGCCGAGGACCTGGGCGTCGAGGTGGAGTACATCCCCACCGACCCCGCCAGCCGCGTCGAGTACGCCGCCACCGGCAAGGTGGACATCATCCTCGCAAACTTCACGGTCACGCCCGAGCGTGCCGAGCAGGTGGATTTCTGCCTGCCTTACATGAAGGTCGCCCTCGGCGTCGTCTCCCCGGACGACGCGCTGATCACGGACATCTCCGAGCTGGAGGGCAAGACCCTGATCGTCGTCAAGGGCACCACGGCCGAGACGTATTTCGAGGAGAACCACCCCGAGGTGGAGCTGCAGAAGTATGACCAGTACGCCGACGCGTACAACGCCCTGCTGGACGGCCGCGGCGACGCGTTCTCCACGGACAACACCGAGGTGCTGGCATGGGCGCTGTCGAACCCCGGCTTCACGGTCGGCATCGACTCCCTCGGCAGTCTGGACGCCATCGCCCCCGCCGTGCAGAAGGGCAACGAGAGCCTTCTGAACTGGATCAACGACGAGATCGTCGCCCTCGCTGCGGAGAACTTCTTCCACGCCGACTATGAGGCCACCCTCGCCCCCGTGTACGGCGAAGCCGCCGATCCCGACGCTCTGGTCGTCGAGGGCGGCATGATCGAGTAATACAAGCGGCATACCATGCCGCTCCCGCTAAAAATGCAGACAGCGCAGAGCCTCCGTGATGAATGAGATCACGGAGGCTCTGTGTTTGGAATTGCCTTTGAAATTACCTTTGGAACCGTCTTTGGAGCCGCCTTTGGAACAGTTTATTGTATCGCGTCTTCATCCGGCTCCTTGAATGGGTGCAGCCGAAACTGTGTGCGGAAGAACACTCCGGGCAGGGTGATGCGATACATCGCCGTGTAGATGTCGCCCAGCTCCCGGGCTGTGTGCGCCGTGCCTGTCTCCAGCTCGAGAATCCGATAAGCCACGCCGAACACGCTGGCGGTGAGCTCGGTTTCGCGGCAGCCGTTGCGAAGATAGAACCCGAGACGCCGATTGCGTATATGACGCTCCTCCGCATCCGTCGCGCTGTCGGGATCCTCCACCTCCGCGACCACGCAGCGGGCCTCCTGCAGGCAGACCGTGAGCTGACGCAGAAATACGGAGCCGAGTCCTGTTCCCCTGTGCCCGGCGTCGATGGCAAAATAGTCGAGAAGAAGGCTTCCGCCCTCCCGGACAAAAAACGCGTAGCCCAGCAGCGCCCCGCCGTTAAACAGGCCGTAGCAGACGTAGGCGTCGCGCTTCCATGCCCTCCGAATCGCGGTGAGCGGCCGGCGTTCGCTGCGGGCGAAATCGAACTTCAGCCGGGTGCGATAGATCGCCTCCACCTGCGCAAAATCGGTCAGCCGCCGCGATTCCGGCGGATTTGTCTCCGACTGTGTACGCTCGGATTGCGCTGCTTCCGGCCGTTCTGTCGCTGCCTGGTTCATATTCGATCGCCCCGTATTTGAAATGCTTGCTCTTACCGATCGATTATAGCACATATCCCGCCCGTCATCAACCCGGCATGGCGTGTGTCGGCGCGGCGGCGGCTTGTGGAGCGTGCGGCGGGCAATTTACAGAAATTTTACAGGAATAGTACGGGAAAAGCCGTTCCGGCTTGACAATTTCTGAACGGCGTATGGTATAATGACGGTTGGGACATCCAATATCAAACGGCAATCATGCCGCGATTTTACAGGAGGACTGTCAAACATGAAAAAATGGATCGCCGCAATGCTCGCGATGCTGATGCTGCTCAGCGTCCTGGCCGGGTGCGGCTCCGCGCCCGCCGAAGGGCAGGACGCCGCCGTGGAACCGGCGGAGCAGAGCGCACAGGAGGCCCCCGAGGAGGCCGTCCCCGAGGAGGCTGCCGCCCCCGAGGAGGAAGCCGCCCC
>CAJOFW010000108.1:0-5327 GCA_905234005.1 uncultured Oscillospiraceae bacterium | reverse complement strand
GTCGCCGGAGGCCGGTGAGGCTTTCTCGCCGGACGGCAGCGTGATCTTTGAAAAGGACGGCCTGAAGGTCACCACGGCGGGACTCGATACCGACCCGACGTCGGAGAACGATCCCATCATCTGGATCGACGTCGAGAACACCGGCGCGGAGGACGCTTATCTCGGCGTGACGAACGGCTCCGTCAACGGGTACATGAAGGATCTGTATATCATCGAATTCTACATGGAGGACGGTGCGTATTACGGCGGCGATTACGCCTTCCAGCTCACGATTCCGGCGGGCAGCGCCGAACGCTATGCCCTTGGCGCGAACTGGAGGGCCTATCCCGGTGTGGACACGGATACGATCGCTGAGATGGAGCTTTGCTTCACGCTTGCGGAGGATGAATTCACCTGGCCGGATTACACCTCGGAGCCTGTGAGAATCGTCACGGGCGAGCCCGTGGAGACGGCGGATATCGCCGCTCTCGGAACGGTTGTAATCGACGACGAGACGCTCACGCTCGTGGTCGGCGGACAGGATTACGACGACTGGAGCGGGCCTTACGTCTACGCCTATGTCGAGAACAAAAGCGACAGCTTCATCGGCGTGTCGGTCTACAGCGCGGACGCGGACGGGAACAGGTGCGACTACGCTTACTACTACGCAACCGCCGCGCCCGGTAAGCGCAGCGCCGATCTGATGATGTTCGAAAGCCCGATCGGCGAGATGAGGGGCTTTGAGAACCTGACGCTCGGCTTCGCGGTCTGTAAGGCGCAGACGGCCGATGAGCTTATGCTGGAAGACAGCACGGAGTATGAGCCGGTCACCGTGCAGTATCCCCCGCAGACGTGGGGCGATTACGAAAACGGCGGTCTGACCTTCGCTGTTCAGCCGAAGTACAACGACCTCATCACCGTGGAGACCCCGTCGAACGACCCGGACGGCGTCCTGTTCGCCGTCTCGGAGACCGCCTCGATGGAGGCCGGCGGCTACGACGGCGCGGGCTGGCTGTTCTCGATCGCGAAAATCGACGAGGACACGCTGCATACGCTGCTCTGCGGGGATATGAGCGGGGCGTATCCGTTCGCGCAGGACGAGGACGGCCATTATTACCTTTTCTGCTATCCCACGGACGTGCGCTATGAACGCGCCGACGCCGCGGAGCTGGAGCGCGATATCGACCGGTGGACGATGCTGAACGAGTGGGCCGACGGCGTCAAGGACATCCTGCTGCTTCAGAACGGTCAGCTCTCCAATTTCTATCGCGGCAACACCGAGCTGGATATGCACATCGCCCGCGCCGCGTATGACGCGGATACCCGCTATACCCTGAGCACGACGGAATACGGCCCGGTCATGGGAGGCGGCTTCGACGCGTCGGTCTACGCCGAGGAGATGCTGGGCGCCGGCTTCTTCGAGGTCGAGGCGGACGAGGCCCCGGACGGCGAGTATGTCGTGCTGTCCTTCCCGGACGAGGACGTGCGCTATGATTTCTTCCTCTCCGAGGGCAGCGTCGTCCGCGAGGTGCGCGGCGACACGGAGACATATTACGTGACCTGGCTCTACGATGAGGACATTACCTACGCGGACATCATGCGGGGTTGGTATTACGCGCTGGCGGAGGCCGCCGGCGTCAGGGAGCCGGGCGACCCGGCGGACGCCTTTGTCGGCACATGGGCGGAGCAGATCGCCGGACGCGGCGTCGTCACGATCACGGGCACCCTCGCCCCCGGCAAGGTGCGCATCGAGGCGAGCTGGCCGGAGAGCGCCGCCGTTCTGGACAACTGGGAGATGACCGCCGGCATAAGCGAGGTCGGCAGTCTCGTCTATCACAACGGGCAGAAAACCGTCACGGAATACGACGAGGACGGCTACGGCTGGGTCGTCGACGACGGCTGGGACGAGAGCGGCACGTTCTACCTGAACGAAGAGGGCCTGCTCTGCTGGCACGACGACATGATCGAGAGCGACGAGGACAGCGTGTTCATCCGCGCTGACTGACGACCGGCGCTGCTCTGCCTGCAAAGCATTCACAGGAGGAACCGATGTCAATACGGGGAATACCATTCAAATTCTTTGCGCTGGCGATGGGCGTGATCGCCATATTGATCGGCGCGTACGTCACGTTTTTCCAGTCCCGGGGCTTTGAGAAGACCACGGCGACCATCGTCTCCATCGAGGAGGATGAACGCACGTTTGAAAACGAGGACGCGACGTACACCGTCACGGCGGAATATGACGTCGACGGCACACGCTATACCGGCACGCTCGATTCCTACAGCCCGTCCTACGCGGTGGGGAAGACCGTGACCGTCCGGTACGATCCCAATGACCCGACGGTCATCCACAGCGGCGGCGGCATCGGCCTGTACGCGCTCATTGTGGGTGTCGTGATCGTCGCGGTCATCCTCGTCACCGGCGTGAAGAATAAGAAGTCGCAGGAGGATATGAGGGCGCTGCGAGAGAGCCGGGGGCAGGCGGGCTACGCCCCTTCCGAACCCGGCACCGAACGCGAGCTGTACTTCCTCACCGACCTCGGCACGCCGAAATACGGCCACCGCATCGAGGACGGCAGCCGCCGCGTGCTGTACGAGGCGAAAATGACGAAATTCTCGCTGACGGCCCCCTTCGGCTTCGACTTCATCGACCACGAGCACGGCGCGACCGTACCGCATCTCGTGGGGCATGAGGAGACGACGCAGTGGGATACGCTGCTCATCGACAACCACTACACCTTCACCTTTGACGGCGAGGACATATGGAAGCACCTGCGGCGAAACGGCGTCACCGTCGATTCCCGCTATGACAGCGGCGACGGCCGTCTGATCGGCACAAGCTATCGCATCATTCGGGACGGCGTTGAGATCGCCCGCGCCGAATCGACGAGCCAGTATCCCCACGAGGACGACGCGGCGGCGCACAAGGTCGCCGGGGCCGTCCCCGCGCGGGGCTTCTACCGCGTTTGGACGACGGAACGGAATCTCGATCTGCTGTTCGTGACGCTGCTTGCCTTCGCCCGCAGCGGCGCAAGCGACGACAAGGGCGGCAACTATGGTGCACTGTTCGGAACACTGGAAAGGAGAATGAAAGGTTGAACCGCACTTACAAACTGACGGTATGCCTCGCGCTGGCGATCGCGCTGACGCTCTCGATGGCGTCATTTGCGCTGGCGTCGGAGGACGGCGTGACGCTGTCCGGCGACGCGTCGGATTTCGTGCTTCTGAGCGAGGCCGTGCCGGACGCGATACTGGAGATACGGTACTATTCCACGTACAACTTTGTGGGCGACCGCATCGACGGCTACGAGGAGCCGGTGGCGCTTCTGACGAGAGAGGCGGCCGAGGCGCTCAGGGAGGTCAGCGACGATCTGATCGAGCAGGGCTATCGCCTGAAAATCTACGACGCCTACCGCCCGCAGATGGCCGTGGACAATTTCGTGGACTGGGCGCAGGACGCCGACGATATCCGCATGAAGGAATACTTCTACCCCGAGCTGGAGAAGGACGTTCTGTTCCCGCTCGGCTACATCGACAGGCACTCGGGCCACAGCCGGGGCAGCACGGTCGATCTGACGCTGTTCGATATGACCACGGAGAAGGAGGCGGACATGGGCGGCACGTTCGACTACTTCGGCGAGCTGAGCCACCCCGATTACACGGATATCACCGAGGAGCAGTACGCTAACCGCATGATTCTGCGCGAGGCGATGCTGGCCCACGGCTTCAAGCCGCTTGACACGGAGTGGTGGCACTTCACACTCGTGGATGAGCCGTATCCCGACACCTACTTCACGTTCCCGGTCAGCGGCGCGTCTGTCGCCGGCGGCTTTACGGACGAGATGAAATTCGACGACGGCGTCGATTTGAGCGAGCCGGACGGCGCGGACAGCGTCGAGCGCGACGGCGATCACGCCGACAGCCCGTACTACGGACACCCGGATTTCTACAACCTCGAATCCACGGATACGCTGACGATCCTGTCCCGTTTCAAAACGATCCAGCAGTCCTCCGAATGGAGCTGCGGCGTGGCCTCGGCGCTGATGGTGCTCGAGTGGTACGGTCTTCGCGGGGATTACACCGAGGAGAGCCTCGCGGCGCTGCGTCCGCAGGGGCTGGAGCCAGGGCCTACCAGCCTCAGCGAGATGGCCGCCATGCTTGAGGGCGTCGGCGGGCTTGCGTGCTATTCGGCCATCGACGCGGGCGAGGATGTGTATGATATCTTCACATTTGAGTTCATACAGCAGACGCTTGCGGACGGCGATCCCATCATGATCGGCTGGAACGACTGGGGCGGACACTGGCAGGTGATCATCGGCTGCGACACCATGGGTACGGAGACGACGCAGGACGATGTGATCATCGTGGCGGATCCGTATGACACCACGGATCACAACCAGGACGGCTACGGCGTCTACGGCGCGGAGCGGTTTCTTTGTAACTTCACGTTCTACGATTTCTTCGAGGGCGACGAGCTGAACGATATGTGCTTCCTGGTTGCAAAGCCGGCGTAGTGCTTTATCCCGAAAGAAGCCGATGATACGCTCTCCCGGGAAGAGAGCATTCCCATAAGCGAAGAACCGCCCGAGCGCCGAAAATCGGCGGCGGGGCGGTTTTTCGCGTTTTGCGGCGATATGCTGTGCGCGTATCGATTTTGAAGACGCATTATGTCCGGTACATGAGCCGGTTGTCGCGTTCGCGGTAGCCGTGCCACATCTCGCCGAGGGCGTCGATGGGCATGCCCTTCGCGGTCATATCCTTCCAGCCCGCGTCGTATACCGCCCGCAGCAGCGGCACCATCGACAGGCCGCTCTCGGTCAGACGGTATTCCGTCCGGGGCGGCGTGCCCGCCGCTACGGTGCGGTAGATCAGCCCGTCCGCCTCCATGGCCTTCAGGTTTTCCGCGAGTACCTTATGGCTGATCGGAAGCTGCTTGATGAAGTCCGAAAAGTTCGTCTTGCCCTCGTCGAATACCATCGCCATCAGCAGAAACGGCTTCCACCGCCCGAACAGCATCCGGCTCATGTGGTTGTAGGGATCCCTGTTTACGTCAAATATCATCGTGGTGTTTTCCATGACCTGACCTCCGTTTCGATATGAATTATACCATACCGGACAGGTAACCTCAAGGTTATATTGTTACTCAAAAGTGCGGTATTGCCCAATGCGGGGGATGTGACGTACAATTATCACAAATAAACGACAGGAGAGTGTGTCCCATGCTGAAATACCCCCACATGTTCGCGCCTATCACGATCAAGGGCGTCACCTTCAAAAACCGCGTCATGGACGCGCCGAAGACGACCGACCGCACCGTATTCCCCGGCGGCACGCCGACGCCGGAGTGC
>CAJOFW010000107.1 GCA_905234005.1 uncultured Oscillospiraceae bacterium | reverse complement strand
GGGGCTGCTTGCGGGGGGTGTTACACGGAAATGTAACCGCAGAAATAATGACCTGAGTAATTTTTGATCGCGCCGGTGTCGAGCGTAACGGTATATGTATTCTTTGCGACCTTATCGGCGCTTGTGTTGCCTTCAATGAGGGTGATTTTATTATTTGACGTGTCCACACTGTAAACAATACCGACATGATCAACCACCTTGCTGCCGTTGCTCTCCAGCTTTTTGGATACCTTGGAGAAGAAGATCACGTCGCCCTTTTTCAGCGACTTGATCGCGCTGCTGCTCCATGTGTTGTAAGAGCTGGAGTTTTTCGCCATTGTCAGGGTGCTTGCGGTTTTCGGTACGATCTTTGTGGAAACACCGGCTTTTTTGACACACCACGAGACGAAGGTGGCGCACCAGGCTAAACCGTCCGTAAAGCCCAGGTCTGTCGCGTATTTGGTATAGTCACCGGTGCCCTTTCCTTTGGAATTGGTTCCCTGATAGCCGACTTCAGCCAGAGCGATCTCGGCCAGCTTTGACGCCGTGGCAGAAGACGTCGAGCTTGTGGTATTGGAACCGGTCGACAGATAGCTGTTTGCGGCGGTTGTCTTGATCCACGCCATCTTCCAGCCGGTGGAAATATTATACAGCACCTGCGTGTAGCTGCCGGAGGTTCCGAGCACGTAGACCGTGTCGACGTAGACCGTGTCGCCCTTGCTGATGTAGCTGTTGGTGTATACGGTGGTGGCGGCGCGGCGGTAGATGGTGCTGATCTTCGCGGTCGCGGTCTTTTTGGTGCCGGCGGTCGTGGAGGCGGTGAGATAGGAGAGCGCGATATACGCGTTCTTGGTGCCGCCCGTGCTTGTAAGAGGATAATTGATGTAGGCGTACCATGTGCCCGAGGAGTTCTGTCCGATCTTCCGGACGGTGATCTCATCTCCCGTGTACACGGAGCCGGACTTCGTGCTGAGAGTGGTGGACGTGTACGTGGTCGCGTTGCTCGTGCCCTTGAGGTAGCACTTGATGGTGTTGCTGGCGGAAATGCCGAGCGAAGACCATGACGCGGTGGACGCCGCCTGCGCGGGCAGCATCAGCATACCGGCCAGCGTGCAGACGACGAGGACGAGGCTGAGAATGCGGATCATTTTTTTCATTGGTGTGTCTCCTTCCTGAAAATGGTTTTTCCTGCCGCCTTCGGGCGCTCCGGATACGTCTGGGGCGGGGGGTTGTCAACAATACTATACATCGGTTGATAATGGTTGTCAATAAAAATTTGCATACTATGTAAAGAGTTATTGACAAGAGGTGAGTCGGATGCAGATTGGCGCGATAATCGGATATTTGCGTTCGCGGGAGGGGCTGAGTCAGGCCGGGTTGGGCAAGGCGATCGGCGCTACGCGGGCCGCGGTAAACGCGTGGGAGATGGGGCTGAGCAATCCGAATATGCAGTCGCTTATCGACCTTGCGCGGTATTTTCATGTCTCGGTGGATTATCTGCTGGGACTGGACGAGGAGACGCGGATCTCCATATCCTCGCTGACGGCGGAGGAGCAGGAGATCGTCGTCCGGCTCGTGCATTACTTCGACAGCCTGCACCGCCGGGGCGGATGGGATAATCCGGGGCTTGACAATAAGTGAATGATCGTTTATTATAGAGCCGGTGAGACTATGAGAACGAGAGATTATGATAAGCAGCAGCGGATCAAGGACGCCATGGTGCGGCTGGTGCTGCGGGATGGGATGAGCGGCGCCTCCGTCGCCAAGATCGCCCGGGAGGCCGAGGTGTCGCCCGCGACGATCTATGTGTATTATACGAGCAAGGAGGAGATGCTCTCCGAGGTGTTTCGGGAGTGCTCGCACCAGTCGTATCGCTTCCTCATGCGGCGCGTGCGGCCCGGGATGGGCGGCGCGGAGCTGATCGATACGATCGTGCGCGGGTTCTTTGACTACACGGTCGAGCACGAGGAGGTGTTCAGCTTCGTGGAGCAGTGCTCGCGGTGCCCGACGCTGGCCGATTACGTGTCCGAGCAGGAGTGCGGCTGCGAGATATTCGACGTTCTGCACGCCTATCAGGAGCGCGGCGTCGTGAAGCGACGCGAACCTCGCGGCGGTGCTGTTCTCGCCCGTGCGGTACCTCGCCATGAATCGGAATTGCCGGCGCGCCGAGTCGGACGCGCTGCTCGATGAGCTGTCCGCGATGCTGCAAACGCTGCTGCTGAACTGATTCTTTTGTAACTGTTCAGCACCCGCTGCGCTGGGCGGCTGTTCAGGGGGGGATGCGAAACGCTTGCGCGCACTCACCCCGTTGCGGGGCTCGCACGTTCGCTCCGCGAGAGGAATTTTTGCCGAAAAGCGCGGTTTCCGGCAAAAATCACGTGGAAGCAAGCGCCTGCGGGCGCAAACTTAAGCGAGGCAACGGGGGTTCTGAATCGTTACCATTTGCTTCGCCTCAGGGCATTGGCGTTTTCATGACTCTGGGAAAACAAAAGCCCCCGCCCGGTGCGGGCGGGGGAGCGTTGACGAAAATAATAAACGAACAATCATTTATAAACGGAGGTTTTATCCTTATGCTGGCAGTGCCTGTGTATAATATGATCCTGACGCCGGACGCGACGCTGTATTTTCAGATCGAGCAGCTTCGGCGGTCGGCCGGGGGACGCGGCGTCGCCGTGAACGAGAAGGTCGTCCTGATCGTCGCGAGGGAAAACGGCAGCTTCTCCGACATGACGGCGGACGGGTTCTATCCGATCGGCGTCGCCGGGGTCGTCACGGAGCTGGATCACCGGGGCTACGCGGTCATTCGGACGCAGTACCGCGTAAACCTCGAGGACGTGAGCGTCGGCGCCGATCACACGATATCGCTCACGATGACGCGGCGGGCGGAGATCGACGACCTCGACCCCGCGGCCGAGGCGGAGAAGCTGGAGAGCCTGCGGGCGGAGATGCGGCGGTTTTCGTCGGGCTTCCAGTGGGCGGATACGGCGGAGTATTTCATCGACCGGATCGACACGGTCGGCATGGCGGGCTGCGTCATGTCGCCGCTTCTCGAATGCCCGAACGAGGAACGGTACGCGATTCTGGCCGAGGACAGCCGCGCCCGCCGGGCCGAGCTGATCGAGAAGGCGCTGTACGAGTTCATGGAGGTCGGGCGCATCACGAACGAGGCGGCGACCTCGCAGCAGAAGGAGTACCAGCAGCGTTACCGGGAGGCCGCCATCAAGCGGCAGATGGAGCACCTGCAGAGGGAGCTTGACGAGATGCACCCGGAGAACGTCACGGACGTGCAGAAATTCGAGCGGAAGATCGCCGAGGCCGGCATGAACGAGACCGCCCGCCGCGAGGCGGAGAAGGTGCTCGGTCGGCTCCGGCAGGAGGGACGCGAGAGCGTGGAGTCCGGGATGCTGTACGATTACCTCGACTTCGTGACCGGGCTTTCGTGGAAGAAGGCCGACGCGGAGAGGATCGACCTCGACGCGGCGCGGCGCATCCTCGACGAGGACCACTACGGGCTGAAGAAGGTCAAGGAGCGCGTGATCCAGCAGATCGCGGTGATGAACCTCAAAAAGCGGCAGTCGGGCTCGATTCTGCTGTTCGTCGGCGCGCCGGGCACCGGCAAGACGAGCATCGGACGGAGCATCGCCCGGGCGCTGGGGCGGGAGTATGTGCGCGTGAGTCTCGGCGGCGTACACGACGAGTCGGACATCCGGGGCCACCGGCGCACGTATATCGGCGCGATGCCGGGGCGGATCATGGACGGCATCCACAAGAGCGGGGTGTCGAATCCCGTGATGGTGCTCGACGAGGTCGACAAGCTCTCGGCCTCGTACCACGGAAGCCCCGCCAGCGCCCTGCTCGAGGTGCTCGATCCCGAGCAGAACAACACGTTCACCGACCACTACATGAACGTGCCGTATGACCTCTCGGACGTGCTGTTCATCTGCACGGCGAACACGACGGACACGATTCCCGAGCCGCTTCTCAATCGCATGGAGGTCATTCAGTTCACGGGCTATACGCCGCTCGAGAAGCTCGAAATCGCCCGGAAGCACCTCGTGCCGAAGTCCATGGAGAGCATGGGCGTCACGCCCGCGCAGATGACCGTGGAGGACGAGGCGCTGAAGACGCTGATCGCCGACTACACGATGGAGGCCGGCGTGCGCGGCCTGCGCAGACACATCGATACGCTCTGCCGCGCCCTGGCCGTGGAGATCGCCTCCGACCCGGCGCGTACCGTCACCGTGACGCCGGACGTCGTGCGCGAGCAGATGGATACGCGGCCGATCCTGCACAACGAGGTGCTGCCGGAGCCGAGGGCCGGCGTCGTGACCGGGCTTGCGTGGACGCCCGTGGGCGGGGAGATTCTGTACATCGAGACGCTGTTTACGCGGGGCAAGGGCGAGGTCATCATCACCGGGCAGCTCGGCGACGTGATGAAGGAGTCGGCGCAGCTTGCGGTGAGTCTCGTGAAGTCGATGTTCCCGGAAAGCGCCGAGGTCTTCCGCCGGAACGATCTGCACATCCACGTCCCGGCCGGGGCGGTGCCGAAGGACGGGCCGTCCGCCGGGGTGACGCTCACGACCGCGATCGCGTCGCTCGTGACCGGCCGCGTCGTCGATACACACATCGCCATGACCGGCGAGGTGTCCCTGCGCGGGGCCGTCACGCCGATCGGCGGACTGCCCGAAAAGCTCATGGCCGCCCAGCGGGCGGGGGTGACGCGGGTGTTCATCCCGAAGGCCAATACGTTCGATCTCAAGGACGTGGCGCAGGAGGTCAGGGACAGGATCGAGATCGTCCCGGTGTCGTCCGTCGCGGAGATTCTGGAAAAAACCGGCGTGACCGACCGGCTGCGGATAGTCTCATAACGCTTCTATGGAAGCCGGCTCTTGCGAAGGGGGCCGGTTTCCTTTATAATGGCGGGTAGAATCTGACTTTCGGGAGGCGGCGTGATGGAATGGCACGGGGGGACGGACGGCTTTGCGGCGGCGCGGGTGGCGCGGTTTGCGCTTGTTTCGGACGGCGAGTACGCGGCGGCGGTCGAGGCGGCGGCGTCGGCCGGGGAGCTGCGCGGCGTCGACGGGGAGAGGCTCGGCGCGGCGGACGCGGACTTCATCGCGGCGGGGCTGCGGGCGCGGCGAAGGCCCGTGCGGATCACGACGTTTCGCGTCGACGGGACGTATTCGGACGGGCGGCGGCCCGACAGCGTGACCGTGCCGACCGGCGTCCGGTGCGAGATGGCCCCGGGATGGGTGCTCATGCTCGGGCCGAAGAGCGGCAAGGGCTGCCGCTTCCGGGTCATGCTGCGCAATACGATCGGGTTCGTGGACGCGGATTATTATTTCTCCGACAACGAGGGGCATATCATCTTAAAGCTCATAAACGACAATTACGACGGCCTTTCGATGGACGTCCGCGCCGGGGACGCGCTCGTACAGGGGCTGTTCGTGCCCCACGGCGTCACCGTGGACGACGACGCCGACGGCGTCCGCAACGGCGGGTTCGGGTCGACGGTGCGATGATGCTTCCGGCGGGGTTTGGCGGCATGGTTTTGCCGGACAGGATATTGTATATCCTCGGACGTCTCGAGGACGCGGGGTTTGAGGCCTACGTCGTCGGCGGGTGCGTCCGGGACGCTCTGGCGGGGCGGGCGGTGCACGATTACGACATCTGCACGGCGGCACGGCCCGACGAGGTGCGGTCGGCGCTGGCCGGGTGCGATATACGCGACACCGGGCTGAAGCACGGCACCGTGACGCTGGTGCTCGACCACGAGCCGTTTGAGATCACGACGTTTCGCGTCGACGGGACGTATTCGGACGGGCGGCGGCCCGACAGCGTGACGTTTACGGACAGCGTGACGCGGGATCTGGCCCGGCGGGATTTTACGGTCAACGCGATGGCGTACCACCCGGCGCGGGGACTCGTCGACCCGTTCGGCGGGGCGGACGACCTGCGGGCCGGTATCATCCGCTGCGTCGGGGAGCCGGCGGAGCGGTTCGGCGAGGACGCGCTGCGGATTCTGCGGGGGATGCGGTTCGCGTCCCGGTTCGGGTTCCGGGTGGAGGAGAAGACCGCCCTCGCCATGCACGCGCTGCGGCAAAGCCTTTCAAACGTCGCCGCCGAACGGGTGCGGGCGGAGCTGGAGGGTACGCTGATCGGCGGCGGGGCGGCGGACGTGCTGCGGGAATATACGGACGTGCTCACGGTCGTAATACCGGAGATCGCGCCGTGCGTCGGCTTCGACCAGCTGAACCCCGTGCATCCCTACGACGTGTGGGAGCACACGCTGCACGCCGTCGACGCGATCGACCCGGAGCCGGTGCTGCGCTGGACGATGCTGCTGCACGACCTCGGCAAGCCGCCGTGCTTCTCGCCGGAGGGCGCGGGGCTGCGGGGGCATTTCCTCGGTCACGGGCTTGTGTCGGCGAGGATGGCCGACGTGATCTGCGAGCGGCTGCGGTTTCCCAGGGCGCTGACCGGGGAGATACACGCGCTGATCGAGCGGCACGACACGGCGGTCGGGAAGGAGGACGCCGACGTGCGGCGGCTGCTGCGCGATATCGGCGTGACGCAGGCGCGGCGGCTCGTGAAGGTGTACATCGCGGACATCGCGGCGCAGAGCCCCGACTGGGCGGAGCCGAGGCTGTCCCGTATGCGAAGCCTCGGGCGGCGCATTGACGAGATCGCCGCAAGGGGCGACTGCTTCGAGCTGGGTACGCTCGCGGTCGATGGGGGCGATCTCATCGCCATTGGCGTTCCGCCGGGGCCGGCGGTCGGGCAGACGCTGCGGGCGCTGCTCGAGCGGGTCATCGACGAGCCCGCGCTGAACGACCGGGACACGCTGCTGGCGCTGGCGGGGGAAAAGCCGTAAAAAACGGTTGACAAGTGTAACACTTCCTGCTATGATTGGTTTACCATGGTAACACGATTATGGCAGGGAGGTTTTTTATATGGACGCGACGATTTACGCGGGCGAGTGGAAGCTCATGGAAAAGCTCTGGGACGAAAGCCCGCAGACGCTGATGGAGCTTGTGCGCGCGCTCGGCGAGGAGGTCGGCTGGTCGAAGAGCACCGTGGCGACGATGGTGCGCCGCATGGAGGCGAAGGGGCTTCTCCGGTTCGAGGAGGGCGGCAAAGCCCGGCGCATCTATCCGACGCTGACGCGGGAGGAGGCGTCCCGGGCGGAGACGAACGGGCTGATCGACAAGGTGTTCAGGGGAAGCCCCGGCCTGCTGATGGCGTCGCTGCTCGAGCGGAACGATTTTTCGCCCGGGGAGATCGACGAGCTGTACGCCATGCTGAAAAAGGCGGAGGAGGCGTCCGGGAAAAATGCTTGAGATACTGATTTCGTCGTCGGCGCTGATCCTGGTGCTGGCGATCCTGCGGCTTGTTCTGCGGGATAAGATTTCGGCGAGGCTTCAGTATGCTCTGTGGCTTCTGGTGCTGGCGCGGCTTCTGGTGCCGGTGAGCTTTTTTCACAGTCCGGTCAGCGTGGCGGAGGCCGCCGCGCCGACGGTGACGCGGGTGGAGGCGATGTCGGGCACAGTCCTGTACGCGTGGAATTCGCCCGGGTTAACGCCTTCGGCGTCCGACGGCGTTTCGACGCGGCCCGATGAACTGGCCGTCTCCGATTCGGGACAGGTGCTGCTTCTGCGGGATGCCCTGCTCTTCGTATGGAATATCGGCATGGTCGTCATGGCGGTCTGGTTTCTCTTTGTGAACGCGCGGCTTGCCCGGCGGCTGAGGAAAAGCCGCACGCCCTGTGACGCTGACGCGGGGCTGCCCGTCTATGTGGCGGAGGGGGTTTTTACGCCCTGTCTGTTCGGGCTTTTCCGGCCCGCGATCTATCTGACGGAGCAGGCCGCGTCCGATCCTGACGGCGCGAGGCAGATCATCGCCCACGAGACGACGCATTTTCGTCACGGGGATATCATATGGGCGCTGCTGCGGAGCGTGTGCCTCGTGGTCTGGTGGTTCAATCCCCTCGTTTGGCTGGCGGCGGCGCTGAGCCGGCAGGACTGCGAGCTTGCCTGCGACGAGGGGACGATCAAAGCGCTCGGCGAGGAGGCGAGGTTCGACTACGGGCGCACCCTCGTCGGCATGGCCGCGATAGGCGCGAGGCCGTCCGACCTTCTCTGCGGCGCGACGACCATGACCACGGGCAGAAGGTCGCTGAAGGAGCGTATCGCCCGCATCGCCAACGCGCCGAGAATGTCGGCGGCGGTCGCCGTGACCGTGCTCGTCATCGCCGCCATAGCCGTGGGCTGCACCTTCTCCGGGGCGGCGAAGGACGATGGCGCCGGAAGCCCCGTCAGCGTCCCGGAGCCCGCGGCGGAGGCGGCTGTTCAGGCTCCCCAGAGCGCCGAAATACACATCATCTATCCGGACTCCTCGGCGGAGCGCTCGGTCGCGGTAACGGAAGCGGAGGACGTTCAGGCGCTCTTTCATATCTATGAGACCGTGCGCACGAACGCGGGACTGATAACCGGGAGCTATTCGCTGACCTACGGCGTGCCGCTCTATACCGTGCATTTTCATTTTCCGACGACAGGGCCGGGGCCTGATTACATCCCGGCGAGCGACAGCTTTCAGATGTGGGCCGGCGGGCAATTCCTGTTTTTTGACGAGACCGATCCCGTGAACGGCGCTCCGCTGGTCTGGTACGAGCCGGACAGCGCGGCGTACGAGGAGCTGTTCGCGTCGCTGGTCGAAAAGTACGGCGCGGGGCTTCCCTCCGCCGACGTGCTTTTGGGCATCAGCATCGCGGAGGCGCCGATCTGGTCAAACGGCGAGATCATGCGCTTTGCGGACGGGTCGGAGATACGGCTCCGTGATGTGGACATCACGCCGGATGACATCGCCTTCACGGTTGACGCCGTGCTGCCCACAGCGCCGGCCATATCCGCGGTGCTGCTCAACGGCGATATCATAGGCGCGGCGCCCGGGCCGCTCACGTCGGGCGGGAACGGAGGCACATACTGTTTCGCTCTGTGGGAGGAGCCGATCCCGCTGAGTGAACTGGCGTATATCGCGTGCTTCGGCGGCGCGTTCGGCGTCAACGGCTTCAGCGTGAGCCATGCGACGGAAAAATGGCCGGAGGCCATCGGCGGCTACGACCCGGCGTATTGGGACGAGGTGGAGCGTGAGCTGGGCGGCTTCGCCGATCCGGCGGACGTGGAGGTCTATGTCTCGGAGACCTTCGAGGAGGCGCTCCCGAAGGACGATATATTCGGCGGGCCGCTGACGATGGCGGATTATATCTATGGCACGGACGGCTGGCGGTTCCAATACACCGGCGAGCCGGCGGAAAATGACCCGGAGACCGCCGTCATCGCGGACACCACGATTATCGTGCACGACGCCGCCGGCCGCGCTCTGTGGATTCGGGAGGACGCCGACGCGCTGATGATCGCGGAGGCGGACGGCTCTGTCACCCGGGTCACGATGCCGGACGGCGTGGACTGCGCCGACATGATCCGGCATCTGCTGCCGTGGGCGCGGGGGGAATATGTGCCGGACGCGCCGCCGTCCGGGGACGACGCGTCGGAGCCGCTGCCGCCGGAGCCGCCGGAGGGGTGGATAAACGAATACATTCTGGAGGGCGATGAGCGGGAGCAGGCGCTGGCGATGCTGATGAGCTTTGCGTCGCCCGCCGGGGTTTCCGTGAACAGCGTATCCGGCGGCGTCGCTCCGGCGGAGAACGCGGCGGCGGACTTTGCAGCCTTTGTCAATTCACACGAATGGACGATCCGCTATTCTCCCGGCCCGGCGGCCAACGCGCCGGACGCGGCGATCATCCTCACAAACGGCGAGGGGCTGCGGCTCTGGATCGTGAGCGATCTTGACTATCTCGCGCTTGTGCTGCCGGAGGAGACGGACGAGAACAACCACCCCGAGCTGCACTTTTACGACGGCGCGGCCGACGGGGACTATCTGCGCGAGCTTTGGAGCTGGGCGGACGGTCTCGCCGGGGCCGGGTGACAGGGCCGCTCGCGATAAAACAGCATAAAAACGCCCCGTTTCCTGTGGCTGCACGGGAAACGGGGCGGTTTTTTGTTGTCTCGGATCAGTCGTTCACGTAGGGCAGGAGCGCGATCTGGCGGGAGCGCTTGATGGCCTCCGTCAGAAGACGCTGGTGGTGGGCGCAGGTGCCGGTCGTGCGGCGGGGCAGGATCTTGCCGCGCTCGGACAGATACTTGCGCAGACGCGCCGTGTCCTTGTAATCGACGTGGGTGAGCTTGTCAACGCAGAACTGGCATACCTTCCTGCGCTTGCGGGGCTTGCCCCGGTTGTTGTCGTAAGCCATGAATTTATCCTCCTGATTCAGGGCGGCGCCGCCGGGCGGCCCGCCATACGCGCCGGGTCACGCGTCCGGCGCTGTTACAGAGATCGAATGTGCAAAATGAAAAAGGCTGCTCATACAAAAAGTATCAAAAAGAACTTTATATTCGCTCGAAAAGGCAGCAATTCCAAGGCTTTGCGCCCGGTAACGAAACGGAGCTTCTAATTTGAGAACAGTATCAGAACGGAAGCTCGCCGTCGCCGTCGTCCAGCTCGGCAAACGCGCCGGGCGCGGGGGCGGGATCGGACGCGGGGGCCGGGGCGCTGTTCTGGCGCTGGGCGTTGTAGCCGCCGCCGTAGGAATTGCCGCCGCCGTAATTATTGCCGCCGCCGTAGCTGTTGCCGCCGTAGTTATTGCCGCCGTAGTTATTGCCGCCGCCGTAATTACCGCCGCCGCCGTAGTTGCTGCCGCCGTAGTTGTTGCCGCCGTTGTTGTTGTCGTCGCGGCGACGGCTCTCGCCGAAGTGGATTGTGTCGGCGACGATTTCGGCCGCGTTGCGGCGGTTGCCGTCCTTGTCGGTGTACTCGCGAATCTGCAGACGGCCCGATACGATGATCATGCTGCCGCGCTGGAAATACCGCGAGACAAATTCGGCTGTGCCGCGCCAGGCGACGCAGTCGATGAAGTCGGTCTGCCGCTCGCCGGTCTGCCTGTCCGCGAAATCGCGGTCCACGGCGACACGGAAGGACGTGACCGGGGTCTGGGACTGGGTGTAGCGAAGCTCGGGATCACGGGTCAGACGGCCCATGATGACGATGTGGTTGAGCATGGAAAGGGTACCTCTCAGTCGACACGCAGGGTGATGAGACTGCGCATGATGCCGTCGGTGATACCGAGGACGCGGTCAAGCTCCGCGGGGAAGCCCGGCGCGCTGGTGAATTTGACGAGGACGTAATAGCCTTCGGTGATGTAGTTGATCGGGTAGGCGAGCTTCTGCTTCTCCCGGACCTCCATCTCATCGATCGTGCCATTCGCCTCTACAAGCGCCTTGAACTTTTCGACGATCGCCGTACGAGCCTCCTCCTCGAGGGTGGGGTCGATGATGTACATCACCTCGTACTTCTCGCTTGTCTTAGCCAATGTTGTGCACCTCCTTATGGTCATTTGGCCCCTG
>CAJOFW010000106.1 GCA_905234005.1 uncultured Oscillospiraceae bacterium | reverse complement strand
GTAATTCTCCTTCAGCGTCAGAATCCGCAGCACGCTCTCGTCGATGCGGGCTTCGGGTATCTCGCCGCTCTCCACGGCCTCAACGAGGGCGTTCACGGCGGTGTCCAGGCTCGTCGGGCAGAGCAGCATATCCACGCCGGCGCTGACCGCCCGGACGGCGATCTCGCCCGTGCCGTAGTGGTCGCTCAGCGCCTGCATCTCGAGCGCGTCGGTCACGATGACGCCGGTAAAGCCCATCTCTCCGCGCAGCAGCTCCGTCAGGAGCGTGTGGGAGAACAGCGCCGGCTCGCTCTCCACGTCGGTCACGATCAGATGCCCGACCATCACCGCGTCGGCCCCGGCGTCGATGCCCGCCTGAAACGGCAGAAGCTCGTTTTCCCGCAGCTCGTCAAGGGTCTTATAGACGTAGGCCGAGCCGTAATGGCTGTCCTCGGACGTGTCGCCGTGGCCCGGGAAATGCTTGAGCGTGCACGCCACGCCGCCGCTGTGGAAGCCCTCCACCGCCGCCGCGACAAGCTCCGCCGCCTGTCCGAAGTCGTCGCTGTACGCACGGTTGCCGATGACGGTGTTGCCGGGGTTCGACCACACGTCCGCCACGGGCGCGAGATCGAGGTTGAAGCCGAGGGCGGCCATATCGCTCCCGATCGTCTCGGCGTTGCGAAACGCCGTATCCGTGCCGTCGTCCTTGTAGCTCAGCATCGGGCCGACGTAAGTGGTGCCGACCGTGCTCATGAGCCGGGCGACCGTGCCGCCCTCCTCGTCGCAGGTGACGAGGAGCGGGATATCGCTGTACGACTGCAGATCGGCGATCAGCGCCGCCACCTGCTCCCGGCTCGTCATATTGGACGCGTTCAGGAAGACGCCGCCGACGGGGTATTGCTCCAGCGCCGACGCCATGCCCGGCTCGACGGTTCTGTACGTCGACGGCTCAAGCGCGCTCGGCGCGACGAAGATCATCTGGCAGACCTTCTCCCGGAGCGTCATGTTCTGAAGGAGCGTTTCGGCGGCGGACGGCTCCGGCGTCGGCTCGGGGGTGGGTTCAGGGGTCGGCTCGGGCGTAGGCTCGGGCGCAGGCTCGGGCGTGGGCGTGGGTTCCCGTGCCGCTTCCGGCTCCCGTGCGGATTCCGCCGCCGCCTCGGCGCGGGTATCAACCGCCGTCGGTATGCCGTCCCGCACAAGCATGGCGTGGTAGATCAGAATGCCCGCAAGGGCGATGATCTCCAGCAGGATGATGAACAGCAGGATGCCGACCAGCCTGCCGCGATTGCGTTTTTGCTCTCTCATGGATGGAAGGATTTCCTCTCGATGCTTTATATCTCTCAGCGCGCTCGTTTTCGGGCGGCTGATTCGCGCATTCTCCGCGTATCCCTGTGATTCACAGCTTCCCGCCATGTTCCGCCCTCATTATGACTCCGGCAATTCAATTATGCGGCAATTCCTGTGTATTCGTGTGGCAGTATTTTATCGCCGCATGAATAACAGGACGGAAATGGGTTGTAAATCCCGAATCACGCCGCGAATCACGCGACGCCGTCCCCCTCGGCGGGCGGCGTCCTCACGGACGGCGGCGCGGACGCTTGACACACGGGCGGCCGTTCGCTATAATCTATGTGAACGATCGGTCGCCGACGCCGGAGGTGGTTATATGGCAATGGATACAAGAGAGCGCATTCTGGCGGCAGCACTGGAGATGTTCTCGCAAAACGGCTACGCGGCCACGAGCATCCGTGAGCTGACAGCGTCCCTCGGACTTGCCAAGTCGTCGATGTACCGCCATTTTGAGAGCAAGGAGGACATCTGGAACGCCCTGCTCGACGAGATGATCGCCTATTACACGGAGCGTTTCGGCTCGCCGGAGCGTCTGCCGCCCGTGCCGGACACGACGGAGGCGCTCGTCGCGATGACGATGCGGATGGCGGATTTTACCATCCATGACGAGAAGGTCGTGATGACGCGTCGTCTGCTGTCGATCGAGCAGTTTCGGGACGAACGGGCCGGAGCGCTGGCGACGAGGCACTTTCTCACGGGGCTGACGGAACTGTTCACCCCGCTGTTCGCGGGCATGATGGACGGCGGCCTTCTCCGCCGGGACGATCCGGCGATGCTGGCGCTGGCCTACACGACGCCGATCTCGGCGCTGATTCACCTCTGCGACCGCGAGCCGGCCAGAGCGCCCGGGGCGATCGCGCAGATCGAGGCGTTCAGCCGCCACTTTGTCCGCGTCTACGGCGTGCAAAACGGGGAAGACGGAGAATGCGGGGAAGACGAATAACGATAGTTGTACCGAACGGCAACACCGAAAGGAGCATCGAAGGCCATGAGCGGAAACACCATACTGGAAATCAGCCACTTCTCAAAGACATACGGAAACGGCAGGAGGGCCGCGGACGACGTATCCCTCCGTGTGGAGGCCGGCGATATATGCGGCTTCATCGGCCACAACGGCGCGGGCAAGTCGACGACGATCCGGGCCATCGTGGGCGTGCTGGATTTCACCGAGGGGGAGATCACGATCGACGGCCACTCCGTGAAGGACGAGCCGATGGCCTGCAAGCAAATCACGGCCTACATCCCCGACAACCCCGATCTGTACGAGAACCTGACCGGCATACAGTATCTGAGCTTTGTGGCGGACGTGTTCGGCATCGACGCCGCCGAGCGGCAGGAGAGCATCCGGTACTACGCCGACCTGTTCGGGATATCGGACGATCTGGGCGATCTCATCAGCGCCTACTCCCACGGCATGAAGCAGAAGCTCGCGATCATCTCGGCGCTGATCCACAGGCCCCGGCTGATGGTGCTGGACGAGCCGTTCGTCGGCCTCGACCCGAAGGCGGCGTTCACGCTCAAGGAGATCATGCGCGAGCTGTGTGAGCAGGGCGCGGCGGTATTCTTCTCGACGCATGTGCTGGACGTGGCGGAGAAGCTCTGCAACAAGGTCGCGATCATCAAGCAGGGCCGTATCATCGCCGCCGGCACGATGGAGGAATTCACGGAGGGGCACTCCCTTGAGGAGACATTTCTGGAGGCGGACGGCGATGCGTGACGGTTTTCTGCTATTGAAGACACTGCTGCTGTCCACAAGCCGGCGGAACATTTACCGATACTGCCGGGACAAAAAGAAGCGGCGGAAGGTCGTCGGAAACGCCGTGGCGATGACGTTTCTGTATGTGATGCTCATCGCGTACAGTCTGGCGCTCTCCTGCGGCCTCGGCGTGTACGGCATGATCGACGCCGCGCCGGCGATGTGCGCGATATCCGTGAGCGCGATCGCGCTGCTGTTCACGCTGTTTCAGACGAACGGGTATCTGTTCAACTTCAGGGACTACGATATGCTGCTGTCTCTGCCGTTCAAGACGGGCACCGTCGCGGCGTGCCGGTATCTGTATATGTACATCCGGGACATCCCGTGGTATATGTGCATATCGCTCGCCATGATGATCGGATACGGGATCTTTGCCCGTCCGTCCGTGATCGTGTACCCGCTGTGGATCGTCCTGTCGCTGTTTCTGCCGATCGTCCCGTCGCTGGCCGCGGCCCTGATCGGATTTCTGGTGGCGAAGCTCACCGCCGGGCACAAAAAGACGAAGCTTCTCCAGACCGTGCTCATGTTCGTCTTTCTCATCGCCTGCTTCTCGTCACGTTTTTTCATAGACAGCCTGTTCCGGGACGACAAGGTGCAGGAGACGTTTGAAAAGACGTCCGCGATGAGCGGCCGGATCGCCGGGATCTATCTGCCCGCCGGGTGGTTCTCGGACGCGGTCACACGGCTCGATATCGGGAGCATCCTGCTGCTCGTCGGAACGGCCGCCGTCCTGTTCGCGGCGGTGTTTTCCCTCGTCGGACGCTCCTACAGAAGCATCAACTCGGCGCTGAAAACGCAGGGGGCGGCCAGACGCCCCAGGCTGTCCGGTCAAAGGCGGCGCGGCGTGGTGACGGCCATCGCCTTCAAGGAGTTCAGGCGGCTGACCGGCTCCACCACCTATATGACGAACGCCGCGATGGGCATCGTTCTGGCGGCGCTGCTCGGCGTGGTCACGCTCGTCTTCGGCTTCGATAAAATCATTGCCGTGGTCACAAAGGACGCTCCGCTGGACGCCGCCATGCTCCGCCCGGCGATACCGTTTATCGTGTATTTCTTCATCGGCATGGTCGCCACCACGGCGTGCTCGCCGTCGCTGGAGGGCAAGTGCTTCTGGATATTGCAGAGCCTGCCGGTGGAGATGAAAACCGTATATCAGGGCAAGATGCTGTTCAATATGCTGTTGACGGCGCCGTTCATGGCCTTTTCAACGCTGTGCCTGTGCGTCTCCGCGAAGGCCCCCGCGCTTGATACGGCGCTCGATCTGCTGCTCGGCTTTGCGCTGTGCGCGTTCTCGACGGCATGGGGCTGCGTGTGCGGCGTGAAGCACATACAGCTCGACTGGGAGAACGAGGTCGAGGTGCTCAAGCAGAGTCCGGCGGTGGTCATCTATATGCTGCCCAATATGTTCGTGGTCATGGGCCTTGTCGTGCTGGCGGTCTTCCTCGGCACACGCGTGGATCACCGACTGCTCACGCTCCTTTGGACGCTGATTGCGTCCGTGCTGGCCCTGCTGAGCTACCGCCGCGTTCTGAAGCTGTCCGTGCGGAGGGTCTGACAGGCGCGGGGCTGATCGCAATCATGGCCATGCCTTGCGGCGAGCAAAGCTGTTTTGAATCTGTTTTATTCATGTGGCAATATTGATTGCCACATGAATACTATATGGCAAAACAAGGGGGCGTCAGGACCGCCCGATCTTTTTTCGCTCCGCACGCAGCGCTCTGAAGCGTTCCTTGTCCGCGTCCGCGATCCGACGGGAATCGCAGATTTTCTGAATGGCCTTTCCGGTGATGCTGTATGTGAGCGCGCAGTCCCGCATCCATGGCAGCACACGCCCCGGGAAAAACACGGCAAGCTCCGCGATCAGCCATGCCTGCGCCATCTGCACATAGTAGTGTTCGTCGTTGTGCAGAAGGGACAGGATCGCGTCAAGCGCCGCCTCATCCCGGCACAGCTTTGAGATGAACATCACATAGCCCCATCGGCGGATGAACGGGTCATCGCTCAGAACATAGCCCCGGGCATATGACAGCGCCTTCTGTATGTCGGCGTCCTTCACGAAGTCAATGCACTGGTCGGTGTGCCACCAGTCGGAGAAGAGCAGATTGCCGTCGAGCCAGCGCAGGCGGTCGTCCGCGTCAGGTATCTGCTTCAGAGTCCCGTGAAAGTAGATGCGGTGGAATTGCTGCTCTGTCAGGACATATTCCCGCAGACAGGACAAATCCAGCTTTTCTTTGACATATCCGCGGATCAGACGATCCACGTCGGCTGTTTTATAGTTTACCGGCAGGGCGTCTATGTCCGCCTGTACCATGTCCTTTGTAATCATCCCGTCCTCCTCGCCGCAGCACAGGCCGTGTGACAGGGCCGCAAAAGCCGACAAACGCGTCTTTTTTATACAGTGCGCGATTGAGATTTTATGCGCAAATAT
>CAJOFW010000105.1 GCA_905234005.1 uncultured Oscillospiraceae bacterium | reverse complement strand
GGAGCGGATCCTCCTGAAGGGAGCGCTCACCGTGACCGCCGACGCCGCCCGTGTTTTCGCCCGGCGGGGATTGAAGCTGCTTGGCAACGAATCGCAGACCGTCGGCCCGGCGGACGCGCCGGCGGAGGTGCACTGTATTCTATTGGGCGCGGAGACGGTGCTGCTGGAGGGCATACGCCTCGGGGCTGTTCCGCCGGGGCGGTATACGCTCTGCGCCGTGCCGCTGAACCTCGGCGGGTGCGACGGCTCGCCCTGCCGGGCTGTGCTCATCGACGGGGAGAGCCTGACGTGACGGCGCGAGCTTTGCGCCCACGGTTTCCGCCCGTGGTTTGCGCACATGGCTTGCGCTTACGGCGGGGACGCCGTATAATGGGCGTATCGGAACCGTGACAGGAGGGTGACAGCATGACGGACGGGAAATTCAGGGTCGTATCGCCGTATGAGCCGTCGGGCGACCAGCCGGAGGCGATCGAGGCGCTGGCCTCGGGGCTTGAAAACGGCCTTGACGAGCAGGTGCTGCTCGGCGTGACCGGCTCGGGCAAGACGTACACCATGGCGAAGGTCATCGAGCGGCTGCAGCGGCCGACGCTTGTGCTCGCGCACAACAAGACCCTGGCGGCGCAGCTCTGCTCGGAGTTCCGCGAGTTCTTCCCCGATAACGCCGTGGAGTATTTCGTCTCGTACTACGACTATTACCAGCCCGAGGCGTATATCCCGCACACGGACACGTTCATCGAGAAGGATTCGTCGATCAACGACGAGATCGACCGCCTGCGCCACAGCGCCACAAGCTCGCTGTTTGAGCGGCGGGACGTCGTGATCGTCTCGTCCGTGAGCTGCATCTACGGCCTCGGCGACCCGATCGACTACGCGAACATGGTCGTATCCCTGCGTCCCGGCATGGAGAAGCCGCTCGACGAGGTGCTGCGCAAGCTCGTGGAAATACGCTATGAGCGAAACGATATTGCGTTCGGGCGCAATATGTTCCGCGTCCGGGGCGACACGCTCGAGATATACCCGGCCTACGCGAGCGGGTACGCCTACCGCGTCGAGTATTTCGGCGACGAGGTGGAGAGGATATCGGAGATCAACGTCGTGACCGGCATGCCGACCCGGGTGCTGAACCACGTCGCGATCTATCCGGCGTCGCACTATGTCACGACGCACGAGAAGATGACCCGGGCCATCGGCGAGATACGCCGCGAGCTGGAGGAACGCGTCGCCCTGTTCGAGGCAAACGGCAAGCTGCTCGAGGCGCAGCGCATCCGCCAGCGCACGGAGTACGACATCGAAATGATGCAGGAGCTGGGCTACTGCTCGGGCATCGAGAACTACTCCCGCATCATATCCGGCCGGGAGCCGGGCAGCGCCCCTATGACGCTGATCGACTATTTCCCGAAGGATTTCATCCTGTTCGTGGACGAGAGCCACGTCACGCTCCCGCAGGTGCGGGCGATGTACCGGGGCGACCGGAGCCGGAAGGAGACGCTGGTGCAGTACGGCTTCCGCCTGCCCTCGGCGTTCGACAACCGGCCGCTGAAGTTCGACGAGTTCAACGACCGCATCGTACAGGCCGTGTACGTCTCGGCGACGCCGGGGCAGTACGAGCGCGAACGCGCCGGTCAGATCGCCGAGCAGGTCATCCGCCCGACCGGGCTTCTCGACCCGGAGGTCGAGGTGCGGCCGGTGGAGGGGCAGATCGACGACCTCATCGGCGAGATCAACGCCCGCATCGCGAAAAAGCAGCGCACGCTCGTCACGACGCTGACCGTCAAAATGGCCGAGGATCTGACCGCGTACCTGACCGACGCAGGCATCCGCAGCCGCTACCTGCACCACAACATCAGCAGCATCGAGCGCATGGAGATCATCCGCGATATGCGCCTCGGCGAGTTTGACGTGCTCGTCGGCATCAACCTCTTACGTGAGGGCCTTGACCTGCCCGAGGTGTCGCTTGTGGCAATCCTGGACGCGGACAAGGAGGGCTTTCTGCGCTCCGAGACGAGCCTCATTCAGACGATCGGCCGCGCCGCCCGGAACGCCGACGGCTTTGTCATCATGTACGCCGATACGGTCACGCCGTCCATGAAGGCGGCGATCACCGAGACCGAGCGCCGCCGCGCCAAGCAGCACGCGTACAACGAGGCGCACGGCATCGTGCCGCAGACGATCGTGAAGTCCGTGCGCGATCTCATCGAGATATCCGACTCCGCCGTCGAGGCGGTCGGCAGGGCCGGCGTGAAGATGACCGAGAGCGAACGGAAGGCCGAGATCGAAAAGCTCGAGCGCGAGATGAAACGCGCCGCGCAGATGCTCGAATTCGAGTACGCCGCGATCATCCGCGACCGGCTCGTCGTGCTGCGGGGGGAGAAGACATGAGAGCGATTATCCTGACCGACAACACGCCGGGCATCTGTCTCGGCGGGGAGTGGGGCCTGAGCGTGTATATCGAGCACGCCGGGCACACCGTCCTGCTCGATACCGGCGCGTCCGGGCTGTTCGCCGAGAACGCCGCGGCGCTGGGCATCGACCTGGGCGGCGTCGAATACGGCGTTCTGAGCCACGCCCACTACGACCACGCCGACGGCATGGCGGCGTTCTTCGCCGCGAACGGCACGGCGAAATTCCATCTCCGCGCCGGAACGGGGGAGAACTGCTTCGGCTGTCACGGCGAGAGCCTCGATTACATCGGCATCCGCCGGGGCACGCTGCTTTCGTACCGGGACAGGATCGAATACGTCTCCGGCGCGTACACGCTCTATCCCGGCGCGTACCTGCTGCCGCACACGACGCCGAACCTCGCCGCCGTCGGGGAGCGGGCGGGTATGTTCGTGGACGCCGATGACCGCCGCCGCCGGCCGGACGACTTCTCCCACGAGCAGACGCTGGTGTTCGAGACGGAGCGCGGCCTCGCCGTGTTCTCAAGCTGCTCCCACGCCGGCGTCATGAACATCCTGCGTGAGGTGCGCGAGGCCCTGCCGGGACGGGAAATCTGCGCCCTCGTGGGCGGCTTTCACCTCTACGAGACAAAGCCCGACGAGGTCGCCGTCCTTGCGGACGAGCTTCTGCGCTCCGGCGTGGAGACCGTCGTCACCGGCCACTGCACCGGCGACGAGGCGCTGGCGATCCTGCGTCATACGCTGGGCGGACGCGTCCGGTCGATGTACAGCGGCATGGAGATCCATTTTGCATGACTACGGTACTTGAACGAAAAGCCGTTTGACCGAAAACCGTGTCTATCAGATAATTGCATCTGACCGATAAGTGTGCTACAATGTCACCATTACAAACTTTTATGAATGAGGAAGGATAAAACCAATGCTGAACGAAAGAATGGTCGGGCTGGGTACGGCGCGTTCCGTCATCCGGGAGCTGTTTGAGTACGGCAAGCAGCGCGCCGCTGTCGTCGGGGAGGAGAACGTCTTCGACTTCTCGATCGGCAATCCGAGCGTGCCCGCGCCCCCGTCCGTGAACGAGGAGGCCATCCGCCTTCTCCGGGAGACCGACCCCGTCCTGCTGCACGGCTACACGTCCGCCAGCGGCGACAACGCGGTCAAAAGCACCCTGGCCGCCGCCCTGAACGCCCGGTTCGGGATGGACTACACCGGCGACAACCTCTACTGCACCGTCGGCGCGGCGGCGGCGCTCTGCTGCTGCCTGAACGGCCTTTGCTGCCCCGGGGACGAGTTCGTCGTGTTCGCGCCGTATTTCCCCGAGTACAAGGTGTTCATCGAGGGCGCCGGCGGCAAAATGACGCTGATCCCGCCCGAGATCGACGGCTTCCAGATCGACTTTGCGGCGTTCGAGGCCGGTGTGAACGAGCGCACGAAGGCCGTGATCGTGAACTCCCCGAACAACCCGTCCGGCGTCGTCTATTCCGAGGCGACGATCCAAAAGCTCGCGGCGCTGCTTGAGGCGAAGAGCGCCGAATACGGCCACCCGATCTACATCATCGCCGACGAGCCGTACCGTGAGATCGTCTACGACGGCGTGGACGTGCCGTACATCCCCAAATACTACGCCAACACCCTCGTGTGCTATTCGTGGTCGAAATCCCTGTCCATGCCCGGTGAACGCATCGGCTACGTGGCCGTGCCGAACGCGGTGGAGGACTGGGAGCTTGTCTTCGCGGCCGTGGCGGGCGCGGGGCGCTCTCTCGGCTATGTGAACGCGCCGAGCCTGTTCCAGCGTGTCGCCGCCGCCTGCGTCAACGACACCGCCGACCTCTCGGTCTACGCGGCGAACCGCCGGCTGCTGCTCGACGGTCTGCGCGGCATGGGCTTCACCTGCGTGGAGCCGGGCGGCACGTTCTACATCTTCCCCCGCACGCTCGAGGCGGACGACGCCGCCTTCTCCGAACGGGCGAAGAAGCACGATCTTCTCGTCGTGCCCGGTTCGGGCTTCGGCGCGCCGGGTCACGTCCGCATCTCCTACTGCGTCCCCACCGCCCGCATCGAACGCGCCCTCCCGGTCTTTGAAAAGCTGGCGGCGGAGTATAGATGACCCCACCGGCGCAAAGCCGGACAAACATCCATGGCAGGCGGATCATAACGGGATAAACCCGGGCGAATTCAAAACGAGGGGACGTGCGTCATATGACGGAGCTGGAGAAGATCGAGTATACAAGGGCGTTCGTCGAGAAGCTTGCCAACGGTCTGAACCCCATGACGGGCGAGCCTGTACCGGAGCACGAGCTTATACGTCACGCCCGCGTATCCGGGTGCCTTTTCTATGTCTCCGACCTGCTGCGGCAGGTGATCGAAGGCGGCGGCATACGGCGAAAGCCCAAGGAGAAAAAACGCCCATTCGAAATCACATACGAGACGCTGGCTCGGTATACGTTTCCGACGCAGCCGATTCCGGTCAGCGAGATCGCAAGGCGCATCAACGACCTGAATCCGGATGACAACATGACAAAGCTCAAATACCGGAGCATCACGACCTTTCTGCTGCAAGCCGGTTTTCTGCGTGAGATCGAAACGGCGGACGGAAAAAAGACGAAAATGCCGACAAGACAGGGCGCGGTGATCGGTATCACGTCGGAGGAACGCGCCGGGGCGAACGGCCCGTACACCGTCGTCGTCTATAACGAACAGGCGCAGCGGCTGATCCTCGACAACATCGACGCCATCCTTGAGATCAACGCCGCGCCCAAAACCAGACCCGTTCCGGCGGAAACCTGAATTTCTACGCTAAAACACGCCCGTCGTCCGTATTGCGGACGGCGGGCGTGTTTTGATGGTTTTGCGGGGGTGGGGGGGATAAGGCCCGGCGATGGATCGCTGCCGGACAGCGGCGGCGATTGTCCCGCCGTCTATCCCCGGCCGGCGGCGCGGCCTGCGAGCCAGAATACGCCGAACGCCGCGATGTCGACGGCGACGATCGTGGAGCCGACCGGCGTGCCGGCGAGAATGGACACGAGGATGCCGGTCAGGGCGCAGAAGACCGACAGCACGGCGGAGCAGACCGTCACGGACAGAAAGCTCCGGAACACCCGCATCGCCGACAGCGCCGGGAAGATCACCAGCGCGGAGATGAGCAGCGAC
>CAJOFW010000104.1:1136-9670 GCA_905234005.1 uncultured Oscillospiraceae bacterium | reverse complement strand
CGGACAGAAACCGCCGCGCCCTGCGGCAGGGGGCCGTGCTGCGCGTACTCGCGGAGATGGGCTCCGCCTCGGTGGCCGACCTGTGCTACTTCACCGGCGCCGGCCGCGACGCGGTGCGTTCGCTTGAGAAAAAGGGACTTGTCACGATCGCCCGCGAGGACGTCTACCGCCGCCCGGATTACGACGCAGGCCCCCGCCGCCCGATGCCGGAGCTGAACGCCGACCAGACACGCGCCTGCGAGGGCATCGTGTCGCTTCTCGATACGGGCGCGCCGCAGGCGGCGCTGCTGTACGGCGTGACCGGCAGCGGCAAGACCTCGGTCTACATCCGGCTCATCGACACGGTGCTGCGCCGGGGCCGGTCGGCGATCCTGCTCGTGCCCGAGATATCGCTGACGCCGCAGATGCTGCGCACGTTCTCGTCCCACTTCGGCGACCGCGTCGCCGTGCTGCACTCCGCGCTCTCGATGGGCGAGCGGTACGACGAGTGGAAGCGCATCCGTTCCGGCGACGCCCGGCTCGTCATCGGCACCCGCAGCGCGGTCTTCGCGCCGGTGTCCGACCCCGGCGTCATCATCATCGACGAGGAGCAGGAGCCGACGTACAAGTCCGAAGCCGCCCCCCGCTACCACGCCCGGGACGTGGCAAAATACATCTGCGCCCGCGCAAACGCCGTGCTCGTGCTCGGCAGCGCCACGCCGGACGTGTGCTCGCGCTACTACGCCGATACCGGGCGCTACAGCCTCTTCCGGCTTCCGGGCCGCTACAACGCCATGCGCCTGCCCGACGTCCGCGTCGCCGATATGCGCGCGGAGCTTAAAAGCGGCAACGGCTCGGACATCTCCTCGCTGCTGCGGGACGAGATCGCCGAAAACCTCGAACGCGGGGAGCAGACGATCCTGTTTCTCAACCGGCGGGGGACGAGCCGCCTCGTCGCCTGCGGCGAATGCGGCTACACGTACAAATGCCCGAACTGCACCGCCTCGCTGACGTACCACCGCGACGGCGACCGGCTCATCTGCCACTACTGCGGCCACACACGCCGCCGGGAGGCGCGCTGCCCCGAATGCGGCGGCCGCCTCACGTTCACCGGCGCGGGCACGCAGCGGATCGTGGAGGAGCTGGAGGCGCAGCTTCCCGGCGTGCCCGTCCTGCGGATGGACACCGATTCCGTCGCGCCGGTAGGCAGCCACCGGGTGCTCTTTGAAAAATTCCGCACCGAGAGGATTCCCATCCTCGTCGGTACGCAGATGGTGACGAAGGGCCTGAACTTCGAGAACGTCACGCTCGTCGGCGTGCTCTCGGCCGACCAGAGCCTGTACGCCGGCGACCTGCGGGCGGGGGAGCGGACGTTCTCGCTGATCACACAGGTCATCGGCCGCAGCGGCCGGTTCGAGAAGCCGGGCCGCGCCGTCATCCAGACGTTCACGCCCGAAAACCAGATCATCCGCCAGGCCGCGGCGCAGGATTACGACGGGTTCTACGAGTCCGAGATCGCCCTGCGCCTCGTATCCGGCGCGCCGCCGTTTACGGCGCTGTTCGTTCTGACGGCGGCGGGGAAGGACGAGACGCAGGTGCTGCGCTGCTGCGCCGCCGTCCGGGACAGGCTCCTCGCCCTTTCGCGTTCCGTCCCCGACGTGCGTGTGCTCGGCCCGGCCCCGCCGCCCGTCGCCCGGGTGGACGGCGTGTGGCGCTACCGCGTCACCGTGTGCTCGCCCGAGGACGCCCCCGCCCGACAGATCGTCGCCCGGACGCTCCTCGACCTCAACACCGGCCGCGATTTCCCCGGCGTGTCGCTGTACGCCGACTTCGACCCCGTGTAGCCGCCCGCAATCGTGATCGCGGGCGCACAGTGCGGCGGCCCTGCGTCCCGTGGCCGGAGCCTGTCTATATTGAACCGGAGGCCGAATTACAATCCGAATCAGAAGCCGAATCGGAAGCAGAATTATCATCCGAATCAGGCACAGTATCCGCAACAGAAACAACAATAGGAGACAACCGCAATTATGGCGCTTCGCAACATTCTCAAGGAGGGCGACGAGACCCTCGAAAAGCACTGCCGGCCCGTGACGTCGTTCGACCGGCGGCTCCATGACCTGCTCGACGACATGGCCGAGACGATGAACGACGCCGACGGCGTGGGCCTCGCCGCGCCGCAGGTGGGCGTGCTGCGCCGCGCCGTCGTCGTGCTCGAGACGAACGTGGACGAGGAGGCGGGCGAGGAGCCCTACGTCATCGAGCTTGTGAATCCCGAGGTGATCGAGGCCGCCGGTGAACAGGAAGGCCCGGAGGGCTGCCTGTCCGTCCCCGGCGTGTACGGCTGGGTCAAGCGGCCGGAGCACGTCCGCGTCCGCGCCCAGGACCGGAACGGAGAATTCTTTGAGCTGGAGGGCGACGGTCTCACCGCCCGCGCCTTCTGCCACGAGATCGCCCACCTCGAGGGCCAGCTCTTCCTCGACGTGATGGATCACGTCATGTCGGACGAGGAGCTGGAGGCGTACTACGAGGACGAGAACGGGGACGGAGACGGCGCATGAACATCGTATTCATGGGCACGCCCGATTTCGCGGCGTGCTCGCTCCAAAGGCTCATCGACGAGGGGTATCCGATCGCCGGGGTGTTCTGCCAGCCCGACCGGCCGAAGAACCGGGGGCATAAGCTTCAGCCCTGCGCCGTCAAGCAGACGGCGGAAGCGGCGGGCCTTCCCGTGTACCAGCCCGAACGGCTGCGGGACGGCGAGGCGCTGGATATCCTGCGGACGCTTTCGCCGGACGTCATCGTCGTCGTCGCCTACGGGCGGATATTGCCGGACGACATCCTCGCCCTGCCGCCTTACGGCTGCGTGAACGTCCACGGCTCCCTGCTCCCGGCGTACCGTGGCAGCGCCCCGATCCAGCGGGCGGTGTTGAACGGCGAGACCGTCACCGGCGTGACGACGATGTACCTCGCCACCGAGATGGACGCCGGCGACGTGATCTTCACCGAGATCGGCGACGCGGAGACGAGCGGGGCGCTGTTTGACCGTCTGGCCCCGATGGGCGCGGAGCTTCTCATCAAGACGCTCCGGGCGATCGAGGACGGCACGGCCCCGCGCACGCCGCAGGACGACACGAAGGCGACCTACGCCCCGCCGCTGTCCAAAGACGAATCGCCCGTGGACTGGACGCGGCCCCGCGCCGCGATCCTGCGCCACATCTACGGGATGCAGCCCTGGCCGTGCGCCACGGCGGAGCTGGGCGGCACGCCGTTCAAGCTCTTCGCGGCGGAGGCCGTGCCGGACGGGGCAAACGAAGAATCGGACGGGCGCAAAGCCCCCGGCACGGTCATCGCCGCCGGAAAACGGGGCATCGAGGTCGCCTGCGGCGACGGGAGCGTGCTGATCACGGAGCTGCAGGCCGCCGGGGGCAAACGCATGGCGGCGGGGGCGTATCTGCTCGGCCACCCGATGGAGGGCTTTTAGCCGTGCCCCGCGTAACGGCGCTCGAGGCGCTTGAGCGCTTCCGGCGCGACGGCGCGTGGAGCGCGCAGACGCTCGACGCCCTCGTCCGGAAAAACGGCCTGGACGAACGCGACGCGGCGCTGGCGGCGCGGCTTTTCTACGGCGCGCTGCAAAACCTCGCCCTGTGCGATTTCATCCTCTCGCAATATGCGCGGGGGAAGCTCGAGCCGAAGGTGCGGGATATCCTGCGCCTCGGCGTGTACCAGCTCGCGTTCATGGATCGCGTGCCCGCCCGGGCGGCGGTCAGCGAGTCCGTGCGGCTCTGCCGGAGCCTCGGCTACGACCGGGCGGCGGGCCTTGTGAACGCGGTGCTTCGCCGGGTATCGGACGATCGGAACGCGCTGCCCGAGCCTCCGGGAAAGGGTTCGGGGAAGTATCTCTCCGTCCGCTACAGCCACCCCCGCGCCCTCGTGGACGAGCTGATCGCCCTGCGCGGGTATAAGGGCGCGGAGGCCGTGCTCGCCGCGAACAACGCCCCGGCCCCGGTCTTCATCCAGACGAACACCCGCCGCGCCGACCCCGCCGCTCTGTGCGCCGCGCTGGGCGGCCGGCCCTTCGGGGACGGGGACGCGGGCGCGGACGGGTGCATCGCCCTTGAGCACGGGAACGTATTTCGCACGCCGGAATTTCTCGCCGGGCATTTCTATGTGCAGGACCCGGCCGCGCACGCGGCGGTCATGTGCGCCGGACTGCGGCCCGGTATGCGCGTGCTCGACGTCTGCGCCGCCCCGGGCGGCAAGAGCTTCGCCGCCGCCATCGCCATGGACGACACGGGCGAGGTCCGCGCCCGGGACATCAGCGGGTCGAAGCTGAACCTCGTCATGGACGGGGCGGATCGCATGGGCCTTTCGTGCGTCCGCTGCGAGGAACGCGACGCGAGGACGACGGAGCCGTCCGCCGATTTTGACGTCGTGTTCGCCGACGTGCCGTGCAGCGGCCTCGGCGTCATACGCAAGAAGCCGGACGTGCGCTACCGCGACCTTGCGGCGCTGTCGTATCTGCCGGCGCTGCAGGCGGAGCTTCTCGAGGCCGCCGCCGGGGCGGTGAGGCCGGGCGGCGTGCTCGTCTACTCCACCTGTACCTGGCGGCCGTGCGAAAACGGCGATATCACGGCGGCGTTTCTGAAGAAGCATACGGATTTCACCGCCGGGTCGGAGCGGACGTTCTGGCCCGACATCGACGGGACGGACGGGTTTTATATATGCCGGATGGAACGCAAAAACGAGATATAAAATCCCTCCTGCCGGACGAGCTGCGGGCGGAGCTTACATCCCTCGGCCTGCCGGGCTACCGGGCGGGGCAGGTCTTCCGCTGGCTGTCACGGGGCGTGACGGGCTTTGACGGGATGACCGACCTGCCGAAGGCCCTCCGGGACACCCTCGCCGAACGGTACGACGTGCCGTGCCTTACGCCCGAGCGCCGCCAGACGTCCGCGAGGGACGGCACGGAGAAGCTTCTGTGGCGGCTGCCGGACGGCGAGACCGTGGAGACCGTGCTCATGCGCTATAAGCACGGCTCGACCGTGTGCATATCGAGCCAGGTCGGCTGCCGCATGGGCTGCGCGTTCTGCGCGAGCACGCTCGGCGGACGGGTGCGGGATCTGGCCCCGTCCGAGATGCTCGACGAGGTGATCCGCACCGGCCTTGTCACCGGGCAGACCGTCTCAAACATCGTGCTCATGGGCATCGGGGAGCCGCTCGACAACTTCGACGGCGTCGTGCGCTTTCTGCGGCTCGTGAACGCGCCGGACGGCGTGAACATCGGCATGCGCCACATCTCCCTGTCCACCTGCGGGCTGGTGGAGGGCATCGACGCTTTGGCGGAGCTGGATTTGCAGCTCACGCTGTCCGTGTCCCTGCACGCGCCGGACGACGAGACGCGCACCCGGCTCATGCCGATCAACGCGAAATACGGCGTGGACGCGGTCATGGACGCCTGCGCCCGGTATTTCCGGCGGACGGGGCGGCGCATCTCCTTCGAGTACGCGATGGTACGCGACACGAACGACACGCCGCGTCACGCCGCGCTTTTGGCGGCGCGGCTGCGGGGCACGGGGGCGCACGTAAATCTCATCCGCCTCAACTACGTCTCCGAGCGGGGGCTTATGCCCTCGACCGAGACGCGGGTGCGGGAATTTGCCAAAACGCTGTCCGACAGCGGCGTGACCGTGACGGTGCGCCGCCGCCTCGGAAGCGACATCGACGCGGCCTGCGGCCAGCTCCGCCGCGCCGACGCGAAAAAGCCATTGGCGAAAAAGGACATGGAGTGAGGACGCTATGGAAAGCTATGGATTGAGCGAGCAGGGCCCGTACAGGGCCGAGAACCAGGATACGTTCCGCATCAGTCCCGAGGGCATCGGGGTGCTGGCCGTCGTGTGCGACGGCATGGGCGGCGCGGCGGGCGGACGGCTTGCGAGCGATATGGCGGCGGAGAGCTTCACGTCGTTTTCGAGCATCAGCCTCGAGTTGTCGGACGGCTCCGAGGATGAGGACATCCTGCGCCTCGCCGTGACGGCGGCAAACCGGAAAATCTACGAGTTCGCCTACGACAACGAGGAATACGCCGGCATGGGCACAACGCTGGTCGGCGGCGTGTTCCGGCCCGACCGCGCGCTGCTCGTGAACGTCGGGGACAGCCGCGCCTACCGCATCTCACGCGACGGCATCACCCGCCTCACGAAGGATCACTCGCTCGTGCAGCAGATGGTGGACGCGGGCGAGCTGACGTACGAGCAGGCGCGGCGTCATCCCCGCCGCAACATCATCACCCGCGCCGTAGGCACGGAGCCGTTTGTCACGAGCGACATCTTCGAGGCGCCCGCCCGGGAGGGGGACATCTTCCTTCTGTGCTCCGACGGGCTGACGGGCGCGGTGGAGGACCCGGAGCTTCACCGGCTCACGCTGGCCGCCCCGGACGCGGAGAGCGCCTGCCGCGCCCTCATCGACACGGCGCTGGCACGCGGAACGCGTGACAACGCGACGGCGGTCGTCATCATCTATGGAAAGGAAAGCGCTGACAATGCAGAATGAAGTGAGCTGGAGACTCGGCAAGACGCTGGACGGTCGCTACAAGATCATGTCGGTGCTCGGCATCGGCGGCATGGCGTACGTCTACCGCGCATACGATACAAAGCTCAAGCGGGATGTGGCGATCAAGGTTCTGCGCGACGACGTGGCGATGGACGCGGAGTCCCGCCGCCGGTTCCGCACGGAATACCAGGCCGTCGGGAAGCTGAGCCACCCGAATATCCGCGCCGTCTACGACGTGGTGGCCTCCGGCGACACGGAGTACATCGTGATGGAGTACGTCGAGGGCATCAGCCTCTACCAGTACCTCAAAAAGAAGGGCGTGCTCACGTGGAAGGAGGCGCTGCACTTCTCCACCCAGATCGCCCGGGCGCTCAGCCACGCCCACAGCCGGGGCATCATCCACATGGACATCAAGCCCCAGAACATCATGCTCCCGAAGGACGGCACCGCGAAGGTCGCCGACTTCGGCATCGCCCAGCTCGAGGACGGCATCCAGAGCCGGGAGCACCCCGAGGAGGGGCTGGGCAGCATCCATTACATCTCCCCCGAGCAGGCACGCGGCGAGGCCGTCGACGCCCGCAGCGACATCTACTCCCTCGGCGTCGTCATGTACGAGATGCTGACGGGCCGCCTGCCGTACACCGGCGACTCCCTCGCGGAGGTCGCCGTCAAGCACTTCACGGTCGCCCCCGAGGACCCGACCGCCCTGAACCCCGAGATACCGCCCGAGCTGGAGGAGATCACGCTGCGGGCCATGAAGCCGAAGCCGGACGACCGCTACCCCACCGTCGACGATATGCTCGCCGATCTTGACGAATTCCGCAAGGGACAGACGCAGAGCATCCGCTCCGAGGTGCGCCGCGCCCTCGCCGAGGAGAGCGAGCCGGAGCCGGTCGAGGAGCCGGGCCGCGACGAGCTGCACGTCATCGCCCGCGACGTGCCCCGCATCAGCACCGCCGGCGAGCTGTCCCGGGAGGCGTACTACCGCCGCCGTTCCCGGGCAAGCCGCGTCAGCATGCTGCTCGGCTTCGGGATCGTCATCGCGTTCGCCCTCGCGCTGTTTGTGTTCGTTTGGAACTACTGGATCGGCGAGATATTCACCGACGCCGAGCGCCTGAACGTCCCGAGCTTCGTCGGCGAGGAGCTGGGCGCGATCACCGGCGACGAGGACATGACGGCGCTGTTCGACTTCCACATCACCTACCAGCCGGACGGCGACGCCCCCGCCGGCGAGATCATCGCCCAAAGCCCGGAAGCCGGCGCAAGCCGCATGATCACAAAGGACGGCATCGACGTCGACCTCGTCGTAAGCTCCGGCGTCATCTACATGACCGTCCCCGACCTCCTGAACCAGCCGTACACCGACGCGCAGGTAACGCTGCGTGAGATGGGGCTGTCCGTCGAGGTCACGCTGGTCGAATCCGACAGCGTCACGAAAAACTACGTCATGGCCATGGAGCCTGAGGTCGACGAGCCGATCGCGAGCGGCAGCACCGTGCTTCTCGTCGTGAGCGCAGGCCCGTCCGCGACGTATACGACCGTGCCCGACCTCGTCGGCCTGAGCAAGGCCGGGGCGCTGATCTCCATCTCCCAGGCCGGCCTCGTGTGCTCCGAGAGCGAGATCCAATACGTCACGTCCGACCCCGCGAACGAGGGCATCGTCCTGTGGCAGAACTACTCCGAGGGCACGACCGTCAGCTCCGGCACCAAGATCTATATCGAGGTCGGCGCCGGTGAATCGGACGGCGACGGCGGGGCGATCGGATGACCGAACGCGTGGAGGGCACGATCATCCGCGCCCTGAGCGGCTTCTACTACGTCCGCTGCCCGGACGGGGTCGTCACCTGCCGGGCCAGGGGCCGCTTCCGCGCCGACGGCACGACGCCCCTCGTCGGCGACCGGGCGGTTGTGGAGCGGACGGCGGACATGACCGGCGTCGTGGCGGAGCTGCTGCCCCCGGAAACTTCGCTTCGCTCATCCCCCCCACTGCTGCGCAGCGGGTCCCC
>CAJOFW010000104.1:0-1015 GCA_905234005.1 uncultured Oscillospiraceae bacterium | reverse complement strand
CGGCAACGGGCTCGCGGCGGTCTACGCGTCGACGGGGTACCCCGTCTTCCGCGTCAGCGCCGCGACCGGCCTCGGCATCGACGGGCTGCGCGCATGGACACGCGGCCGGACGCTGTGCTTCACGGGCAATTCCGGCGTGGGCAAGAGCAGCGTCTTAAACGCGCTGGACGCTTCGCTCGATATCCCCACCGGCGAGGTCAGCCGCAAGCTCGGCCGGGGCCGGCATACGACGCGGCACGTCGAGCTGTTCGACCTCGGCGGCGATACGTACATCGCCGACACGCCGGGCTTTGCCTCGTTCGGCGACGACCGGGAGGAGCCGATCTGGCCGGAGGAGCTGCCGGCGCTGTTTTCGGAGTTTCGACCGCATCTCGGCGCCTGCCGCTTCGACGACTGCACCCACCGAGGCGAACCGGGCTGCGCCGTCCGCGAGGCCGTCGACCGCGGGGAAATCCACCCGGCCCGCTACGCGTCCTACCTGCGTCTGCACGACGAGGCGTCGCAATTGAAGCGCTGGGAAATCGAGCACCAATAACACCGCCTCCCCATAGAATGAACGGGAGGCGGTGTTTTATGCGCTGCGGAAAACGGGGCGGGTTCATCGGCTGGGCCGCGGTGATCGCGGGCGGCGTCATTGTGGCGGTGCTGATACTGCCCGTGTGGTTCTGGTGGCTCGTGGGCGGGCTTCTGCTGCTCGCGGGCGGGATCGCGCTCCTGAAGAAGCGATGACGAGCCGACATAACCCGCGTCGCTCCCTGCATAGGATGGGGAAGAACCATCTATGCAAGGAGCGATTGAACATATGGATACGGAATTTCGGAAGGATACGGAGCTTCGGAGGGATACGGAGCTTCGGAAGGATACGGAGCTTCGGAAGGAGACGGAGCCTCGGGGAGAGACGGCGTTTCGGCGGGAGGCGTTCGAGAGCATGGCGCCCGTATTCGACGGCGCGGCGTCCCGGGAGCTGACGGAGGACTGCGTCGTGCCCGATACGATGCCGGACGTCGACGCGGTG
>CAJOFW010000103.1:6025-10090 GCA_905234005.1 uncultured Oscillospiraceae bacterium | reverse complement strand
AGCGCCGCCTCGAGTGTGTCACGCACCGACGCGGTGCCGCCGTCGAGCAGGATGCAGCGGCGCGGCTCGGTGATGTACAGCCCGATGAGCTGGCCGACGTCGACGCAGGCGGTGCTGCCGCTCACGGTTTTGATTTCGGGTATCGCTTCCGTCATGACAGATACTCAAAGAACAGCTCCGCGATGCTGATCGTGTCGCCGTCCTCGAGGCCCATGGCCTCCATACGGTCGTACACGCCTGCCTCCCTGAGCTTGCGGTCGAGATACATCCGGGACTCGTAGTCGGCGAAATTCACCCGGGCCACGAGCCGGTCGAGCCAGTCGCCCCGGATCGTCCACACGTCGTCGAACTTCTCGATGACGAGGTCGTCCGCCGTGCCGAGCTTCACCTCCGGCGCGACGTAGTCAGCCTCGTAGACCGCGACGGGCGGCAGCTTCGAGAGCGCCCCGGCGGCGGCCATGACAAGCTCGTGCAGGCCGATCTGCGCCGCGGCGGATATCTCGAAAAACGGATACCCCAGCTCGTCGGCGCAGGCGCGCAGCCGGTCGATCGGCTCGCGGTCGTCACCGAGAAGGTCGCACTTGTTCGCCGCGACGAGCTGCGGCCTCGCGGCGAGGGCGGGATTGTACTCGCGCAGCTCCGCGTTGATCGCGTGGAAGTCGTCCACGGGGTCGCGGCCCTCGCTGCCCGATACGTCCACGACGTGGATGAGCAGGCGGCAGCGGTCGATGTGGCGCAGGAAATCGTGACCGAGACCGGCCCCCTCGCTCGCGCCCTCGATGATGCCGGGGATGTCCGCCATGACGAACGAGACGCCCGGCCCGGCGTAGACGACGCCGAGGTTCGGAAACAGCGTCGTGAACGGATAGTTCGCGATCTTCGGGTGCGCCCGGCTGACGACGGAGAGCAGCGTGGACTTGCCGACGTTCGGAAAGCCGACCAGCCCCACGTCCGCGAGCAGCTTCAGCTCCAGCACAACCTCCCGCGCCTCACCGGGCAGGCCGGGCTTGGCGAACCGGGGCGTCTGCCGCGTCGGCGTGGCGAAGTGCTTGTTGCCCCAGCCGCCGCGCCCGCCCTTCGCAAGGACGAACGTGTCGGAGGCGGACATGTCCTGCATGACCGCGCCGGTTTCCTTATCGCGTATGACGGTGCCGCGTGGGACGCGGAGGATCACGTCCTCCCCGTCGCGGCCGGAGCAGCGCTTGCCCTGACCGGGCATGCCGTTCGCGGCGACGAATTTGCGCTTGTAGCGAAAATCCATCAGCGTGGACATGGACGGATCGACGCGGACGACGATGTCGCCGCCGCGTCCGCCGTCGCCGCCGTCCGGCCCGCCGGCGGCGACGTATTTCTCGCGGTGAAAGGACACCGCTCCCCCGCCGCCGTCGCCGGCGCGGACGGTGATTGTGACCTTGTCAACAAAGGATGTGCTCAATTGATATCACTCGTTTCGTGTACAAAATAAAGGGGGAGCGGATCGACTGACCGCTCCCCCGAAATGATTACTGCTGTACCTCGTAGACCGAGACCTTCTTGCGATCCGCGCCGAGGCGCTCGAACCGGACGATGCCGTCCGCCTTCGCGAACAGGGTGTCGTCGCCGCCGCGCCCGACGTTCAGGCCGGGATGGATCTTGGTGCCGCGCTGGCGGACGAGGATGTTGCCGGCCAGAACGAACTGACCGTCGGCCCGCTTCGCGCCGAGGCGCTTGGAATTACTGTCGCGACCGTTTTTGGTGGAGCCGCCGCCTTTTTTGTGTGCCATTCGTCATTCCCTCCTTGTCATCAGGCGATCGTGCCGATCTCAACCTTGGTGTAAGGCTGACGATGGCCCTTGGTGTTGCGATAGCCCTTCTTGGGCTTCATCTTGTAGACGCGGATCTTCTTGCCCTTGCCCTGCTTCACGACCGTCGCGGAGACGAGCGCGCCGGCCACATAGGGCGTGCCGAACGTGCTGGCGTCGTCGTCGATGATGGCGAGAACCTTGTCGAACTTGACGGCGTCGCCCTCGGCGGCGTCAAGCTTCTCGACGAAGATCACATCGCCCTCGGCCACACGGTACTGCTTGCCGCCGGTCTCGATGATAGCGTGTCTGTTGTGGAAATCCATCTGCGTATAATCTTCCTTCCTTGCGGGCTCGCTCTCCCGGGGGCGGCCATTTAAGACCGGCTTGCGCTTCGCGGCGCATAACTGCGCGGCAAAGAAGCCCCTTTCAAAGCGGCTTGGATATCATATCACACGCCCGGGAAGATGTCAATCCCTTTTGTGCGGCGCGGACACGGCACGGGCAGCCCGTGAATACTTTTTTCACACGCCGGAAAGGCATTGACAAATCCACCGGCGGACACTATCATTATTATATAGTATCAAAAGGGATTGCCGTTTGCGGCGCCCCGCACTGTATATCAGGACGGAAGATGTGAGGGTTATTATGAAGAAGCTTGACACGAAATTTATCACCCTGTGGGCCAGGCGCCTGCTCGTGTACCTCGTCGGTCTGTACTGCATGGCGATCGGCGTGGTGTTCTCCGCGACGTCGAACCTCGGCGTCAGCCCCGTCGGTTCGCTCGCGAACGTGCTGTATCAGATCGGCCTCGCCGTCGGCGCTCCGAGTTATGTAAACCTTGGCAACTGCACGATCGCGGTCTACTGCCTGTACATCCTGACGGAGCTCATTATCCTGCGGCGGGATTTCAAGCCGACGATGCTCCTGCAGCTCGTCGCGTCGTTCCTGTTCGGCTGGCTGGTGAACCTCGCGACGGCGATGATGTCGTTTCTGCCCGCGCCGGGCAGCTACGCCGTACAGATGCTGTACCTTCTGTGCAGCGTGCCCATGGTCGCCGTGGGCGTGATGCTGTACCTCTCGCCGAACATCCTGCCGACGCCGGGCGAGGGCATGAGCCTTGCGATCTCGAAGAAGACCGGCCTGTCCGTCGGCTCGAGCAAGACGGTGTTCGACTGCTCGCTCGTCGTGATCTCGGCCGCCGTGTCGCTGCTCTACTTCCATAAGCTCGTCGGCGTACGTGAGGGCACGGTCATCTGCGCCCTGCTTGTCGGCTTCGTCATGAAGCAGATGCAGAAGGTCTGCCAGGAGCCTCTTCTGCGTTTTGTCGAGCGCGAGACAAGGGTCAACCGTGTTATCCGCGAGACGATGGAGGGCTACAAGACCGACGCGACCGGCAAGCCGAAGATCATCATCGCCATCGGCCGCGAGTTCGGCGCCGGCGGCGCGGAGATCGCCCGCCGTCTCGCCGAACGCCTCGGCGTCACGTTCTACGATTCGCAGCTCAACGAGATGGCGGCGGAGCAGAGCGGCATCCCCCTCGCCAAGGTGCTCGAGCTTGAGGAGCATGTGAAGCGCGAGCTGGTCTTCGATTTCCAGAGCGCCCCCTACGCGATGGTCAACGACGCGCTGTCGCCGGAGGAACGGCTCTTCGCCGCGCAGAGCGCCGTCATCCAGCAGATCGCCGCCAGGGACGAGAGCTGCGTCATTCTGGGCCGCTGCGCGGACTACGTGCTGTATGACGATCCGAACTGCTTCCGCGTGTTCATCCACGCCCGCCCGGACGCCCGCATAGACCGCATCATGGCGCAGTACAATGTCGGCCCGGACGAGGCCCGCCGCGAGATGCAGAACACCGACCGCGCCCGCGCCCAGCACTACAAACACTTCACCGGCCGCACCTACGGCAAGCAGGAGAACTACCACCTCGGCGTGGACAGCGGCATGCTGGGCACCGAGGAGAGCGTCGAGGTCATCCTCGACATCATCCGCCGCTGGTGCGACGTCCGGGGCACGCACCCGCTCACCGTTCTGGAGAGGCCGTAATCCGGCCGCCGGATAATTCATACTGTTCTTCGCTGAAAAGCTTCTCTCCGCTGCCGGGCGCAAGGCCTTGGAAACGCTGTCTTCTCAAAGCGAATGAAAGTTCTTTTTGATACTTTTTCTTTCAGGAAAAAGTATCAGCCTTGCCATTTTCCCCGGCATGGGATACAATGAAAGGGGGCAGTCATGCAGGATAAGGACGTGTCGGAAAAGCTGCTCGAGGCGTATAACGACGTATTCG
>CAJOFW010000103.1:0-5892 GCA_905234005.1 uncultured Oscillospiraceae bacterium | reverse complement strand
GATCGGCCTCGAAAACCAGTCGAAATACGAGCGCGACATGCCGCTTCGCATCATCGGCTACGACGGCGCGGGCTATCGCGCCCAGCTTCTGGGCGGCGGGAGCCGGTATCCGGTGATCAGCCTCGTGCTGTATTTCGGCGAAAGGCCGTGGGGCCGGGTGCGCACGCTCCGCGACGCGCTGCGTATGCCGGATACGAGGCTCGAGCCGTTTTTCAACGACTATCATTTGAATCTGTTTGAGATCGCGTATCTGACGGACGAGCAGATCGCGATGTTCAAAAGCGACTTCCGGCTCGTGGGCGGACGCATTATGACGTACGCCGAGTTCGGCACGCCGACGGATGAGATCGCCGCCCGGGTCGGTCTCCCCCGTGAGGAGGTCGAGCGCATCATGCGGGAGGTTGGGATCCTCCCGATGCCCTGACGCGAGGCAAACCGAAAACCATGTATGAAGCCATGAGAATTCGAGACGAACGCAGCATCGCCCGCGGTGAAGCACGCGGCGAAGCACGCGGCAGGGCCGAGGGCAGGGCCGAGGGCAGAGCCGAGGGCAGGGCCGAGGGTCTGGCACGCGGACGCATCATGACGTACGCCGAGTTCGGCACGCCGACGGATGAGATCGCCGCCAGAGTCGGTCTCCCCCGTGAGGAGGTCGAACGCATCATGCGGGAGGTTGGGATTATTCCTCTCGGTTAAACGTTAAACGTACAATCCGGAAGGCCGGCTTCGCAGGGACGGCATTTCCGTTTGCATTATATCGACAGGCAAAAACGTGCTTTCGTGATAAGGTAAAGATGTGCGCTTGTTGAGAAATGTTCTGATTGTGCGGCACGACCGGCGCTGTGCTTTTTGGACACCGCGCCGGTCGTGCCGCTTTCCGCCGCTTTCGGATACGCGTCGGATACGCTTGCCGTCATTCCGCAAAACGCGCACGCGGCGTCTTGTCTGCGGGCGCGATGTGTGGTATAATTGTAAAAATATATGAAATCGGAGGAATCACCCATGAAATTCTATATCTGCGAGCATTGCGGCAACATCGTCGCGATGGTGCGTGACAAGGGCGTGCCCGTCATGTGCTGCGGGCAGAAGATGACCGAGATCATCCCCGGCACGACCGACGCCGCCGTCGAGAAGCACGTCCCGGTGTACGAGGTGAAGGACGGCGTCGTGACCGTCACGGTCGGCGCGGCGGAGCATCCGATGCTGCCCGAGCACTACATCGAGTGGATCGCGGTTCAGACGACGGGCGGCAACCAGCGCAAGACCCTGAAGCCCGGCGACGCCCCGAAGGCGTGCTTCGCGCTGTGCGAGGGCGAGGCGGTCGAGGCCGTGTACGCCTACTGCAACCTGCATTCGCTCTGGAAGGCGTAAGAGCGCCTCATGCGGGACATACAGAGCCTCGCGTCGCTGCTTGCGGCGGAGCTGGGGCAGAACGAAAAATACGTTGAAAACGTCATCACGCTGCTGGACGAGGGCAACACGGTTCCGTTCATCGCCCGCTACCGCAAGGAGCTGCACGGCACGATGGACGACCAGCTCATCCGGCAGATATCCGAGCGCCTCGCCTATCTTCGGAGCCTCGATAAGCGGCGCGACGAGATCCGCGCCGCCATCGAGGGCCAGGGGAAGCTGACGGACGAGCTGAACGCCGCGATCGACGCGGCGGAGACGCTGGCGGCACTCGAGGACGTCTACCGTCCGTTCAAGCAGAAGCGCCGCACCCGTGCGACCGTGGCGAAGGAGAAGGGGCTAGAGCCGCTGGCGCTGGCGCTGTACGCGCAGGATCGGCGCGACGGCGACCCCGCGTCCATGGCGGCGGATTTCGTCGACCCCGAAAAGGGCGTGGAGACCGTGGACGACGCCCTCGCCGGCGCGTCGGACATCGTCGCGGAGATCATCGCGGACGACGCGGACGTGCGCTCGCGGCTTCGCACGCTGTACCGGCGGCAGGCGCGGCTCGTATCGCGGGCGGCGACGGAGGAGGACACGGTCTACCGGCTGTATTACGACTTCTCCGAGCCGGTGAACCGTGCGCAGAGCCATCGCGTGCTCGCGATCAACCGCGGCGAACGCGAGGGCGTCCTGAAGGCCGGTATCGAGACGGACGAGACGGCCGCCGTCCAGACCGTGCGGCGGGCCGTCGTGAAGCCGGGGAGCTTCTCCATGGCGTTTGTCGCCGCGGCGGCGGAGGACGCCTGCAAGCGGCTCATCTTCCCGTCGATGGAGCGGGAATTTCGCTCGGCGCTGACCGACGAGGCGAACGAGCAGGCCATCCGCAATTTCTCCCTGAACCTGAAGCCGCTTCTCATGCAGCCGCCCGTCCGAAACCGGGTGACGCTCGGCTTTGACCCCGCCTACCGCACGGGCTGCAAGCTCGCGGTCGTGGACGAGACCGGCAAGGTGCTCGAGACCGGCGTCGTGTACCCGACGCCGCCGATGAACAAAAAGGACGAGGCCGCGAAAATCATCACGCGGATGGTGCGCACGCACGGCATAACGGCCATCGCCATCGGCAACGGCACCGCCTCGAAGGAGTCGGAGATCTTCATCGCGGAGCTGCTGAAATCCCTGCCCGGCGTCGCGTATATGATGGTGAACGAGGCCGGCGCGTCGGTCTACTCGGCGTCGAAGCTCGGCGCGGCGGAGTTTCCGGATTACGACGTATCGCTGCGCTCGGCGGTGTCGATCGCCCGCAGGCTCCAGGATCCGCTGGCGGAGCTTGTGAAGATCGACCCGAAGAGCATCGGCGTCGGCCAGTACCAGCACGATATGCCGCAGGCCCGGCTCGACGAGGCCCTCGGCGGCGTCGTGGAGGACTGCGTGAACGCGGTCGGGGCTGACCTCAACACCGCGTCCGCGCCGCTGCTGGCGCACATCGCCGGCCTCACGAACACGACGGCGAAAAACATCGTCGCCTACCGGGAGGCAAACGGCGCGTTCACGGCGCGAAGGCAGCTTCTGAAGGTGCCGAAGATCGGGCCGAAGGCGTTCGAGCAGTGCGCGGGCTTTCTGCGCGTGCCCGAGAGCGAAAACATCCTCGACCGCACCGGCGTCCACCCGGAGTCGTACGAGGCCGCCGGGCGGCTTCTCGAGCTGTGCGGGTATACGCTCGCGGACGTGGCGGCGGGCCGTGTCACAGCGCTGCGCGACCGCGTGCGGGAGCTGACGGAGGCGCGTTGCGCGGCTTACGCCGGCGTCGGCGAGCCGACCGTGCGTGACATCGTGACGGAGCTGATGAAGCCCGGCCGCGACATACGCGACGACCTGCCGCCCACGATGCTGCGCACGGACGTGCTGAGCATGGACGACCTGAAGCCCGGCATGGTCATGCGGGGCACGGTGCGGAACGTCGTCGATTTCGGCGTGTTCGTCGACATCGGCGTACACCAGGACGGGCTTGTGCACATCTCGCAGGTCAGCGACCGGTATATCCGCCACCCGTCCGAGGTCGTAAAGGTCGGCGACGTGGTGGACACGGTCGTGCTGGACGTGGACGCGGGAAAGGGCAGAATATCCCTGTCGATGAAGCAGGCGGCGAAAGGAAACATGACATGACGGACTATACAGGCAAAAAATTTTCGGTGCTCGGCGACTCGATCTCGACCTATCGCGGCGTGACCGTGGACGACCCGAACACCTTCTATGGCCGCGACGCGATCGAGAAGGGCGGCTTTCAAAGCGTGGCCGATACGTGGTGGATGCGTGTGATCGACGGTCTCGGCGGCGTGCTCGAGCGGAACAACTCCTTCGCCGGCTCCTGCGTCACGGACGGCTTCGGCCTCGGGCGCGGGGCGTGCTCGTGGGAACGCGCCGGGGCGCTCGGCGACCCGGACGTGATCCTGATCCCGATGGGCGCGAACGACCTCGGCTTCGGCGTGACAGCGGACGCGTTCGCGGCGGCTTACGCGCTGATGCTCTCGCGGCTGCGGGAGCGGTATCCCCGGGCCGCGATCTGGTGCGGCACGCTGATAAACGGCCGGAAGGTGCTGCCGGACGAGCCGTATTTCATGGGCGAGGACAGCCCGAAGGCGCTGGAGCCGTTCTCGTCGATCATCCGTGACTGCGCGGCGCGGGCCGGGGCGGGACTTGTCGATCTCGCGGCCAGCGGCGTCGTGTACGACACGATCGACGGCTGCCACCCCACCGCCGGCGGCATGGCCCAGCTCGCCGCGCTCTGGCTCGACGCCATGCGTGCCTGATCACATTTTTCAACGAAGGAGAATTCTATGGATATCACAAGCGGCATCCGCTATATCGGCGTGGACGACCACGACATCGACCTGTTTGAGGGGCAGTACGCCGTCGAGCACGGCATGGCTTACAACTCTTACGTCGTCATCGACGAGAAGATCGCGGTCATGGACTCGGTGGAGGCGCGTTTCGGCGACGCGTGGCTCGCGAAGCTCGAGGCGGCGCTCGAGGGGCGCGCGCCGGACTATATCATCATCCACCACATGGAGCCGGATCACTCCGCGAACATCACGCGGTTCATGGAAAAATACCCCGCCGCCGTGGCCGTCGGCACGGCGAAGGCGTTCCAGCTTCTCGAGCAGTTCTACGGCGAGGGCTACGCCGACCGCCGCCTCGCCGTCAAGGACGGCGACACGCTGCCGCTCGGTGAGCGGGAGCTTGCGTTCGTCACCGCGCCGATGGTGCACTGGCCGGAGGTCATGATGACGTATGTCGCCCGTGATCGGGCGCTGTTCTCGGCGGACGCGTTCGGCAAATTCGGCGCGAACGACTACGACGACCCCGAGGGCTGGGCGTGCGAGGCGCGGCGGTACTATTTCGGCATCGTCGGCAAGTACGGCGCGCAGGTGCAGGCCGTGCTGAAAAAGCTGGCCGGTAAAGATATCGCGGTCATATGCCCGCTGCACGGCCCGGTGCTGACGGACGACATCGGCTATTATCTCGACACCTACAACACCTGGTCGTCCTACGGCGTGGAGACGGACGGCGTCGCGATCTGCTATACGTCCGTGTACGGCCACACAAAGCAGGCGGCGCTGGCTCTCGCGGAGAAGCTTCGCGCCCTCGGCTGCCCGAAGGTCGCGGTCTCCGACCTCGCCCGGGACGATCTGCACGAGTGCCAGGAGGACGCCTTCCGGTACGGAAAGCTCGTGCTCGCGAGCACGACGTATGACGCGGGCGTGTTCCCGATCATGCAGAACTTCATCACGCACCTCGCCGAGCACAACTACCAGAACCGGACGGTCGGCTTCATCGAGAACGGCTCCTGGGCGCCCGCCGCCGCGAAGACGATGAAGGCCCTGCTCGAGGGCTGCAAGAACATCGCTTTCACCGATACGACGGTCACCCTCCGCTCCGCCGCGGACGCCGGCACCGACGCCGCGCTGGACGCTCTCGCAAAGGAGCTTATGGCGTAAGGTGAACATCGTCTACGAGCCGCCGCTGCGGGAATACATGGCGCAGAAGGGCCGCGCCGTCATCGCGGTGGAGGTCATGTCGAGCCAGCACTCGGACATCGAGGTCACGGAGCTGTACGTCCACCTCATCAGCGACAGGCAGGCGGCTTATTTCAAGGAGAAGAAGCGCTTCCGGGCCGTCACGGGCGAGCTGGGCGAGGTGCTGCTGCCGCCGTACCGGCTCGAATACGACGAGACGGTCACCTTCGGCCTGCGGAAGCTGTGGATCTTCCGCTCCGTCACGCAGACGGGGATACGGCTGTAAATTTCGCCGTAAACCGGCTGCGGTCATTCCAGAACAAAAACCCGGTGCGTTCCGTTTGAGGGAGCGCACCGGGTTTTCTGTCGGGGACGGTATTCCGTTTTATACGATTCCCCGATCGATCTTTGTTTCGTTACCGGGCGCAAGGCCTTGGAAGCGCTGTCCTTTCAAAACGAATACAAAGTTCTTTTTGATTCTTTTTCT